>JAZUCQ010000052.1:0-1879 GCA_045639145.1 Clostridia bacterium
TTTTTAAAAAAATTTTTTCTCCCCCAAAACCAAAGATGTTGTTACTGCGAAAATCGGTAGCAACAACATTTGGTGGTGAGGGAGTTTTTTGCGGGTTTTTTGGGAATTTTTGGCTGAATTTAGGTGTTGAAATAATTTTTGTTTTCTGTTATTATATATATTACAAACTTATTACAAAACAATTTCCCGAGCATTTCTGCGCAGAAAAACGTGTAGAATCGGGCGCAAAATGCTCGGATATATAGCTTTTTTGCCGCTTGCAAACGCCTGTGGTGTGGTTTGCTTGCGGCTTGTATGTTGAGAGTTGGCAGGAGGAAGAGAAAAGTGAGTGAGCTTGAAAAAATATGGGGAAGTGTCCTGACACAGATGTCTGAGGAGATATCAGTTGTGTCGTTTGATACCTGGATTAAACCGATAAAAGCAGTTGAGCTTGGTGCAAATGAGATTGTTCTGTCGGTTGCAAACAGTATTAACAAAAATATGATAATGACGAAGTTCCGTTCGATGATAGAGAGCTGTATCGAGTTTGCGGCAGGCAGAAGCTACGAGCTTCGGGTTGTTCTCGAGGAGCAGGCAGAAAAGCCTGCAACAGATGAAAAGGATGAGGTGAGAGAGAGTAATCTTAACCCAAAATATTCGTTCGAGAAGTTCGTTATCGGTACAAACAATAACATTGCGTGTGCGGCAGCTCAGGGAGTTGTTGAAGCCCCGGGGCAGAAGTACAATCCGCTCTTTTTGTACGGCGGAAGCGGGCTCGGCAAAACGCATCTTATGCAGGCGATAGGCAACCGTTATCAGGAGCTTTATCCTAACCGAAAGGTGCTCTATACGACGAGTGAAAAGTTTACATATGAGCTTGTTACGGCGATAAAGGAAAAGACAAACCAGGCGTTTCGTGATAAGCACCGCACGGTTGACCTTTTACTTATAGACGATATTCAGTTTCTTGCCACCAAGGAGCTTGCACAGGAGGAATTTTTCCATACCTTCAATGCTCTCTACGAGGCAGGAAACCAGATAGTTATAACATCCGACCGTTTGCCGTCCGAGACACCGCATCTTACAGACAGACTCAAGAGCAGATTCCAGATGGGACTTATGGCTGATGTTCAGCCGCCTGATTACGAAACGCGTCTTGCAATTCTCCGTTCCAAGATAGAGGAAGAATACTTTACCTTTGACGAGGAGATAATTGAATATGTTGCGGATAATATCCGTTCTAATGTGCGTGATCTTGAGGGAGCGGTTAAGAGAATACTTGTATATGCAGGTATCGAGAGAACCAACACAATATCCATTGAACTTGCACAGAAGGCACTCAAGGAGATAATAAGGGTGCTTCCGCACAGAAATATTACGATTGAGGTTATAATCGACGAGGTTGAGAAGTATTATCATCTGCCATCGGGTTCGCTTGTGACCAAGAAAAAATCGAATGACATTGCATATCCGCGTCATATCGCGATGTATCTTGCGCGAGAGGTGCTTGACGAGTCGTATCCGCGAATCGGCATGGTGTTTAACCGTGACCATTCGACGGTAATGAGCGCTGTGAGAAAGATTAAGAAAAATCTCAGCGACAAGGAGCTTGCGGACAAGCTCCAGGATCTGGTTAACAATATAAGGAAGAATTAAAGATGAAATTGCATGATACAATAGCGGCGATTGCCACCCCGAGAGGCTCGGGTGGCGTCGCCATTATACGCATAAGCGGTGAAAACGCAGAGGAGATAGCGGCAAAGGTTGCACATCCTCAAAACGGAAAAAGCCTGAAAGAGCTCGAGAGTCGAAAGCTCACGCTCTGCCGTATAACTGCGGCGGACAAATCAGATTTTTTGATTGACGAAGCTTTGGTTGCGGTTATGAGGGCTCCGAAATC
>JAZUCQ010000053.1:0-3847 GCA_045639145.1 Clostridia bacterium
ATATAACCTTATTTCAAATGCAATTATACATTCTAAGGTAAAAGATAAGAAAATTACCGTCAATGCATATATGCGTGGAACAGATTTTGTTATATCGGTTGCAGATAACGGAAGAAAGATTGCAGCAGCAAAGCAGAAACAGCTTTTCTTTGCGTATGAGAGCATAGTTGTATCGGGAAAAAAGCTTGCAGACCCGCTCAGTCTCAGCGGACTTGGACTTTCGGTATGCCGCAAGGCGGCAAGGGAGATGAGCGGCGAGGTTGTTTATATTTCGTCAGCATCCCATAATGTGTTTGAAATTTTAATACCGCAGACTCAGATAGGAAAATTCTGCGAGACATTAGTCTTTGTGCCTGACCGCGACGAGATAGAGTGCTGTATGGCATTGGCAATTTTGAGTTTAATGGAGTAGTACCAAAACCTTCCCCAAGGGGAAGGTTTTTATGTTAACTAAAGGTAAATATTTTCTAAAAACACTTGACAAATAGCCAATAGAGTGATATCCTTATCATATGTTTTAGCACTCTTTTGGTGCGAGTGCTAACAATCAAAAACGGAGGGAGCTGATTTTGTGGCATTGGATGACAGAAAAAAATCAATTCTTCGTGCGATTGTCGAGGGGTATATCGAGAATGCCGAACCGGTCGGCTCTCGCAGTATCGCAAAAAAGACCGATTTGAATTTGAGTGCGGCTACAATCCGTAACGAGATGGGAGACCTTGAAGAGCTTGGGTATCTTAAAAAACCGCATACCTCGGCAGGGCGTATACCGTCGGGGCAGGGGTTCAGATTTTATGTTGACTCGCTTATGGAGCGTTATCTTATGACGGCGGCGGAGATTGAACAGTTGCGCGGTGCAATGCTCAACAGAATGAGGGAGCTTGACAAAATAGTCAAGGATGTGTCGGCGGCTTTTTCGAGTATTACTGCGCTCCCTACCTTTGGAATGCTTCCGGGGATTGAGACGGGCGTTATCAAAAGTATAAAGCTTGTGTGGATTGATGCAAGAACGGTTATGGTTATTGTATCCGACAGCTCGGGACTTATTAAAAATAAGCTTCTCAGGTTGAGAGAGACGATTACAGGTGACATAATTGACAGATTGAATGAGGTGCTCAACGATAACCTTACCGGACTTACCGCGTCGGAAATTAATCTTTCCAATATAATAGAAATTCAGAATGCGGTCGGCGTTAATGTAGAGATACTTACATCGGTGCTTGAGCTTGTTCACGAGGCAATCTCGGAGATTGACAAGCACGAGGTATATATGGAGGGGGGCACCAATATTCTTCGGTTCCCCGAGTATAACAGTATTGATAAGATAAAGGAAATTTTAGAGTTCTTTGATAATAAAAATTCGCTCTCTGACATGGTTCGGGCACTCCCTGCCGCAAAGGGCGGAGAAGTCAAGGTGTTTATCGGTGACGAAAATCCTGCAGAGGAGCTTAAAAACAACTCGGTTATATTATCTACCTACAAGGTAGGACGCGATATGACGGGAATAATCGGTGTTGTAGGACCGATGCGAATGGATTATTCAAGAGTGGTTACGGGGGTTGAGTTCTTTGCAAGACAGCTTGAAAATATGCTGAGCGAAAGATTTAACGAGATACCCTTGGCAGATGATATTACAAATAACAAAGGAGAATAAATAATGGCAGATAACGAGAATACCAAGGTTACGCCCGAAGAGGAGACAGAGACCGCTGAGGTTGTTGAAGAAACTTTAGAAGAGGTAACAGAGGAGAAATCCGAGCTTGAGTCGGCTAAAGAGCAGATTGCAGGATTATCGGACAGATTGATGAGGACTGCTGCGGAGTTTGATAATTACAAAAAGCGTACCGCACGCGAAAAAGAGGATTTCTATAAAATAGCAGTATGCGAGACGGTTTTACCCTTTCTTGGGGTTTTGGATAATCTGGAGCGTGCAGTTGCAGCTGCGGAGGAGGCAACCGACGCAGACAGCGTTTTAGAGGGTGTAAAGATGATACAAAAGCAGTTTGCAGAGACGCTCACCAATATCGGTGTTTCAGCGATTGAGGCTGTCGGCTGTGAATTCGACCCCGAGAAGCATAATGCTGTTATGACAGCAGAGAGTGATGAGGCGGAGAACACCGTCCTTGAAGAATTCCAAAAGGGATATATGTATAAGGATAAGGTTATAAGACATTCTATGGTCAAGGTCAGCAATTAACAGCTGATATAAAGATTTGTATTTAATTAAGAAAGGAAGATATATAATGGGAAAGATTATAGGTATTGACTTAGGTACAACAAATTCATGTGTTGCTGTAATGGAGGGCGGAGAGCCTACCGTTATCACCAACCCCGAGGGTGCAAGAACCACTCCGTCGGTTGTAGCGTTTACAAAGACAGGCGAGAGACTTGTAGGTCAGGTTGCAAAGCGTCAGGCAATCACTAACCCCGACCGTACAATTTCTTCTATCAAGAGAGATATGGGTACTGATAAAAAGGTATCAATAGACGATAAGAACTATTCACCGCAGGAGATTTCCGCAATGACATTGCAGAAGCTCAAGGCAGACGCAGAAAGCTATCTCGGCGAGACTGTATCTCAGGCGGTAATCACCGTTCCTGCGTATTTTTCAGATGCTCAGCGTCAGGCTACAAAGGATGCGGGCAGAATTGCAGGTCTTGAGGTTCTGCGTATTATAAACGAGCCGACAGCGGCAGCGCTTGCTTACGGTCTTGACAAGGACAATGACCAGAAGATTATGGTTTATGACCTTGGCGGCGGTACATTCGATGTATCAATTCTTGAAATCGGTGACGGTGTATTTGAGGTTCTGGCAACAAGCGGTAACAACCGTCTCGGCGGCGATGACTTTGACGATAAGGTTATGAACTATTTAGCCGACGAGTTCCAGAAGGAAAACGGAATTGATTTAAGACAGGATAAGATGGCACTTCAGAGACTTAAAGAGGCTGCAGAGAAGGCTAAGATTGAACTTTCGGGTGTTATGACAAGTAATGTAAATCTTCCGTTTATCACAGCAGATGCAACAGGTCCCAAGCACCTTGATATTACGATTACAAGAGCGCAGTTTGATTCGCTCACAGCTGACCTTGTTGAAAAGACAATGGAGCCGACAAGAAACGCTCTGCGTGATGCAGGTCTTTGGGCAAGTGATATTGACAAGGTACTGCTTGTCGGCGGTTCTTCAAGAATTCCGGCTGTTCAGGAGGCTGTTCAGAAGTTTATCGGTCAGGAGCCGCACAAGGGTATCAACCCCGACGAGTGTGTTGCAATCGGTGCATCTATTCAGGCAGGTGTTCTCTCGGGTGAGGTCGAGGACCTCGTTCTTCTTGATGTTACTCCGTTATCTCTCGGTATCGAGACAATGGGCGGTGTGTTTACAAAGCTGATTGATAGAAACACCACAATTCCGACAAAGAAGAGCCAGATATTCTCGACTGCGGCTGATAACCAGACCAGCGTTGAGGTTCATGTTCTTCAGGGTGAGCGTGAGATGGCGGCATATAACAAGACGCTTGGCAGATTCAGCCTCAGCAACATTCCGCCTGCTCCCAGAGGGGTTCCTCAGATTGAGGTTACATTCGATATAGATGCAAATGGTATCGTTAATGTTTCGGCTAAGGATTTGGGCACAGGCTCAGAGCAGAAGATTACTATTACTTCAAGCACAAATCTTTCAGACGATGATATCGAAAAGGCAGTAGCCGAGGCTGAAAAGTTTGCGGCAGAGGATAAGAAGAAGAAGGAAGAGGTTGACACACGCAACAATGCAGACAGCCTTGTATACCAGACAGAGAAAACTCTTACAGAGCTTGGCGACAAGATTTCGGCAGACGAAAAGGCATC
>JAZUCQ010000054.1:0-2297 GCA_045639145.1 Clostridia bacterium
ATATGCCGTAGGCATATATCATCGCTCGCAGAGCGATATCATATTGAAAATATATCATCCGTTCCGGCAGGAACGGATATCATTGTAAAAACCTCTTTTGTCTGGTAGACAAGAGAGGTTTTTACATGGCGGAGAAGGAGAGACTCGAACTCTCGCGCCGGTTTCCCGACCTACGCCCTTAGCAGGGGCGCCTCGTCACCAACTTGAGTACTTCTCCATGGTAACATATATTTATTAAATTTTACGGCAAAACAAAGCCCGCCGAATTAATAACTAAATGGCGGAGAGAGTGGGATTCGAACCCACGGTACCCGTAAAGGTACGACGGTTTTCAAGACCGTTCCGTTATAACCGCTTCGGTATCTCTCCTTGTTTGCGAATGATAGTTTATCATATTTAAGCTCAGTTGTCAACAGTTTTTTTATATTTTTTAAAAAACTGTTGCTTACTTTTTCATCTTCGACTTCCCCGAATATTTTTGCATGAATATTCAGGGAAGTCTTTTCATATCATTTATTAAACAAAACAATATTTACGGGAGGTCTTTTCTTGAAGGGCATAGTCGAAGAAAGAGCGATAGAGCTTGGTGAATATATAGTTGAAAACAAGACTACCGTGCGTGCGGCCGCCAAAAAATTCGGCATAAGCAAATCAACGGTACATATGGATGTAACCTGCAGACTCCGTCAATTAAACCCCGGACTTTATCACGAAGTTCGTGAAATTCTTGAAATCAACAAAGCTCAACGTCATATCAGGGGCGGTCTCGCCACAAAAGAAAAATACAAAGGCTCCGATAAACAGATTATTTAAGCTCTCCGCTGTCGATAAGGTCAAGAACGTGGTCAAGCTCACTTATAATATAATCGCTCTGATTGTAAGGCTCTCTGCCCGGGAAGAAGAGATTTTCTGTTTTTATTATCCCTCTGCGCCTGAGCATATGCTTTAAGCTCGTATGGAAAGATGTCGCAGTATAAATCTCCAGATAAGGAACAAGGGTGTTATAATAGAGATGTCTCGCCTTTGCCTCATCTCCGCCGAGATATGCCTGAACAACTGCATTGTGAATTTCCTGTGCTTCTGTTCCGGTCATATAGGCAGTAACACCGAGACGAAGCATCTGCATCATATTTTTGCCTGCTGCGCCTCCGATAACCTGCATTCCCTCGGGAGCAATCTGCATAAGCTTTTGGAGCTTAACAAGCCAGTTACCGCCTTCTGCCTTAACATAACCTATGTTTTCGATTTCATTGTAAAGCTTTACAAGAAATTCCGGAGTGAAAACTCCTGCGGAGTTTCCCGTATCCTGAACTATTATGGGCAATTTAACACTACCGCATACCTTTTCATAGTATGTAAAAATTTCATCGGGAGAAGCAAAACCTATGGGAGGTGAGCAAAGCATAATCATATCTGCTCCGAGAGCTTCTGCCTGCTGTGTAAAATATATCGTATCAGGAAGATTGCAAGCGGCAGTTCCGATAAAAACAGGAACACGTCCTGCAACTGCATCGACAGTAGTTTTTGCAATAAGCTCACGCTCAGCATAGCTGCAATACTGATACTCCGATGCTCCCGCAAGGTTTCCTATTGCCTTACAGTCCGCACCGATACAGTATTCGACAAGTGACTTTATGTCCTCAGTATCCACATTTCCCTGCTCATCGAGCGGAGTTGCAAGAATAGGCATCATACCGTAAAAGCGCTGAAAATCCTTTTTCATTTTACTTTCCTCCGTCTATTTACAGGTCTTACGACCTTTAATAACAATATCTATATTCTGTCAGGACAAGCATATACATTAAAGCAGATGTGCTCTCATATCCTCCGGAGAAAGAGGAGAAAGAAGTGCCGGTGCAATATCAAAAGCCGTATTACATCCGTACTGACCTTTTTCGCTCAATCTGTAAGCAGCCCTCGCAAAAGCAACCAAAACACTTGATGTAAATTCGGGATTTGAATCAAGTCTGAGGCTGTACTCTATTGTATGCGTACAACCGCTCGCCGTTTTACCTGTACGGATAACAAATCCGCCGTGAGGAATTCCCGAATGGTCTCTCTCAAGCTCTTCTTCGCTGATAAAATGAACCGTGGTATCGTAATCGGCAAAGTAGTTGGGCATAGTCTTGATTTCATTTTCAATTCTTGCCTTATCAGCACCGTCTTCAACAACAACGAAGCATTCCCTTGTGTGCTTTTCTCTTGTTGTAAGCTCAGGATTTTCACCGTTTCTGACTCTGTTCATAGCATCTTCAACCGGACAGGTATACTGTCTTGCATCAATAACGCCCTCTATT
>JAZUCQ010000055.1:0-2641 GCA_045639145.1 Clostridia bacterium
CAGGAAAAATACAATGACCTTATGGCAAACAAGGATTATCTTGAGCAGGTTTACAGAAACGGTGCAGCCATAGCCAACCGTGTTGCAATGAAAACTGTTTCCAAGGTATACAGAAAGCTTGGATTTATTCAGCCGTAGCCTTTAGGTGGAGGAATTTTTATGATATTTGATAATAATAGTTTTGTTATTCTTACGCTTATTGTTGCCTTTCTTGTTGCTTTTGCGGCAACCCCGATGGTAATTTCGCTTGCGCATAAGCTCAATGCAATAGATGTTCCCAAGGATACAAGAAGGGTTCACAAAAAACCGACTCCGCTGATTGGCGGACTTGCGATATTCTACGGATTTATAGTAAGTGTTTTGTGTTTCGGAACGCTTGACCGCGAGACTGTCGGCATCTTAATCGGTAGTGTAATAATTGTAGTTGTCGGCATGATTGACGATATTACGGATATGAAGGCTATCGTTAAGCTTATGTGCCAGATTTTGGCGGCGGCGATTGTTGTGTACTCGGGCGTTCGCATTGAGCATTTTGCCAATCCGTTTTCGGGATGGTTCGGACCGCCTTATATAGTTTTAAACTTCTGGGTGTCCGTTGCGATTACAATTTTCTGGATTGTAGGAGTATGTAACGCGGTAAACCTTATCGATGGACTTGACGGACTTGCAGTTGGAGTTTCGTCTATTGCGTCAATCTGTATGCTTACGCTGACGCTTATCAGCAACAACTTAAATGTTGCTATTATCACCGCGGCAGTTGCAGGTGCAGGCTTTGGCTTTTTGCCGTATAACTTTAATCCTGCTAAGATTTTTATGGGAGATACGGGAGCGTTGTTTTTGGGATTTATCTTAGCTTGTATCTCGGTGCAGGGATTTTTAAAGCTTTCGGCTATTATCTCGTTTGCAATCCCGTTGCTTGTGTTGGGACTTCCGATATTTGATACCGTTTTTGCGATATTCAGGCGTGTTTCATCAGGTCGCTCCCCTATGTCCCCCGACAGAGGACATCTGCATCACAAGCTTTTGGATATGGGTTTTTCGCAAAAACAAACCGTTGCAATTCTTTATACATTAACCGCAGTTTTATGTCTTACCGCTGTTGTAATTTCTATCCGCGGTTATTTAAGAGGTGCGTTTTTGATTGTTTCGGTAATGGTGATTATTTTGGCATCACTTAAGCTTATGAGTGAGCTTCGCGACCCAAGCCATCACACCGATTATTATGACAGCATGGAGGAGACAGAAGAAACTTCGGAAAGGAAGGGTAATTCAAATGAGTAAAATAAAAGTAATGACTATCTTCGGGACAAGACCTGAGGCTATCAAGATGGCTCCGCTTGTTAAAGAGCTTGAAAAAAATTCGGATAAGATTGAGTCGGTTGTATGTGTTACGGCTCAGCACAGACAAATGCTTGACCAGGTTCTTGAAATATTTGATATTAAGCCTGATTATGACCTTAATATAATGAAGGACAGACAAACCCTTATTGAGATTGTAACCCGTTCTTTAGAAGGTCTTGACGCGGTTATGAAGGAAGCAAAACCTGACATCGTTTTGGTACACGGTGATACATCAACTACATTTGTCGGTTCTCTTGCGGCATTTTATAACCGGATTGCCGTAGGCCATGTCGAAGCAGGACTTAGAACCTATAATAAATATTTCCCGTATCCTGAGGAGATAAACAGAAGAATTACAGGTGTTATTGCGGATATGCACTTTGCACCGACAAAGCGTAACGAGAATAACCTTCTGTCCGAAAAGGTTGACCCGTCAACAATCTATGTAACAGGAAACACTGTCATAGATGCATTAAACACAACAGTCAGAGACGATTATGAGTTTAAAGATGAGGGTTTAAAATCGGTTAATTGGGATACCAAAAAGGTTATCGTAATGACCGCTCACAGAAGAGAAAATCTGGGAGAACCGCTTAAAAATATCTGTATGGCGGTTCGTGACATAGTTGAAAAGTATGAGGATACAGAGGTCGTTTATCCCGTTCATTTAAACCCTGCCGTTCGCGAGACGGTGTTTGAGATACTTGGCGGACTTGACAGAGTCAAGCTTATCGACCCCGTAAACGCTGACGAGCTTCACAACGCAATCAAACGCGGATATCTTGTTCTTACGGATTCGGGCGGACTTCAGGAGGAGGCGCCCTCTCTCGGAAAGCCTGTGCTTGTTCTCAGGAACGAGACAGAGAGGCCAGAGGCAATAGAGGCAGGAACTGTTAAAATTGCAGGTGTAAAGCGTGATGATATCTTTAATATGACAGAAGAGCTGCTCTGCAGCTCCAAGGCATACGAAGAAATGGCGCATGCCGCAAATCCTTATGGTGACGGTCATGCATCTGAGCGGATTGTTGCTGCTATAATCGAAAAATTTTCTGACAATAGATAAGGTGGATATATAATGAGAAAGACTAAAATAATTTGCACACTCGGACCTGCAACCGATAACCCCGAAATTCTTCGCTCTCTTATGCTCAGCGGAATGAATACAGTAAGACTTAACTTTTCACACGGAGACCATGAAACGCAGAAAAAGCGTATTGATATGGTAAAGGAGCTGAGAGAGGAGCTTGATTTGCCTATTCCAATTTTGCTTGATACCAAAGGTCCCGAAATCCGTACAGGC
>JAZUCQ010000056.1:0-11613 GCA_045639145.1 Clostridia bacterium
CTGCATACCCCATCGTTTCAATAATTGCGGGATCTGAGGTCTTGGAAAAGACGCCGATCGTACAGTCATTACATAATTTTTCTCTGAATTTCTCTGCCATTTCAAATATATTGTTCATTTTCTTCCCTCCTGTTATTAGAATATAATCAAATATTTGAAATGTATATAGGGAATTTAGCATTTAATATTGCAAATCCTGTAATTATATATTATAATATAAATATGAATACGAGTTTTGAAAATAAAAATACCTACAATCAAATATTGTTTCGGCACGCCAGAGGGAAATCTCTTGCAGAGGGATATGAGATACATCCTTATAATGAAATATTGTTTTATAAAAGCGGAGGAGGCAGACTGCTGACGGAGCAGTTTGAGGAAGAACTTGCAAACGGGACTCTGTTGATTATACCCAAAAATACATATCATCAGATTTCTCTGTCAAATCAGGAGGATTATGAAAGATTTGTGCTTAATTTCCCCGATATTTCTATATTTTTCGCAAGCGAAATTCAGATTTTACATCCCGTAAATAATAATATTATTTATCTTATGGAAAGAATGTGTGAGGTATTGCTTAATCGACATAAGACAGATGAGCATAATACATTGCTGTATGGTGCGTTTTTGATGCTCATATCAGAAGTCAGCATGAACTCACAAAAGCCGTTTGTTCCTAAGCACAGGGAAAGCAGCGAGTTGATTTCCAGGTGCATAAGGTATATTGATGAAAATTTCGCTACGGATTTATGTATAAATAATATAGCAAAAGAGATGAATGTTTCTGAGTCTACGCTTTTTAAGAGCTTTAAAAAGCAGATGGGAACACCGATTTATAAGTATATTACCGAAAAACGGCTGATATATGCACATTCAATTATAAGTCAGAACGAATTACCGACAAAAATATATTTAGAATGCGGATATAATGACTACGCTACATTTTATAAGGCGTACACAAAAATGTTCGGACATCCGCCTTCAATGGATAAAGACTCGGCATAAAAATAATCATATCCCCCTGCATATAAAGCGTATTGTGAAGGGGGACAGAAAAAAGAAAATGGTCATCTTTGATCTGACCCCAAAAAGTTAGACACTTTTAAGATTGCATGAGGCACTTGATGAAGCAACGAACAGCAGTAGTCTGACATTGAGAGACGGTGTTATTCAGCGTTTTGAGTTTACAACAGAACTTGCGTGGAAAACCATAAGAGAATATTTGATTATACAAGAGGTTAATGATATCAACAGTCCCAAAAGTGTTATGAGTGAGGCTTTTAATAACAACATAATAACTGATGATAAGGGTTGGCTGCAGATTTTACGCGACCGGAATTCCACATCACATATTTACGATGAAGAAGATGCGGATGAAATTTATGCAAGAATTAAAACGACGCATATAGAGCTGTTCGATAAGCTTTCTGAAAAATTAAAAAACTTATAAAAATATAGGAAGTTGCGGTGAAAAATACTGTAGCTTCTTTTTGTTTGAGACCTTATCCAAATTGTGTATCCGCCGGAGTGGACTTTGATGTAGCGAGGCGGCTTTCGCGCAAGGTGGTATGGGCGCTTTCGCTCCCGGGGAAGACTGCACCTGATACAGCAGGAAAAATCATAAAAAATACAATGATAAATATGCTGGAGGAATTGGGGGTGTAAAAAATGGATAATCGAATAACGGCAGGGTTTGCGTTTACAGGCTCCTACTGCACATATTCAAAGGTTTTTGCTGTTGCCGAGGCTCTCGCAAAGTCAAATGTCGAGATAATTCCCATATTTTCAGACAACAGTGCAAAGACGGACACCAGATTTGGTGCGGCGGCGGACTTTATAAAAAGGATTGAGGAGGTATGCGGAAATCGGGCAATAACAACGATATCCGAGGCAGAGCCAATAGGTCCCAAAAAGCTTGTTGATGTGCTTGTAATCGCTCCGTGTACGGGGAATACTGTCGCAAAGCTTGCGAACGGAATAGCTGATACAACGGTTACGCTTGCGGCTAAAGCACAACTGAGAAACAATCGACCTGTTGTAATTGCGATATCCACCAATGACGGGCTTGGAGCCAATGCAGCAAATATAGGAGTATTGCTTGCAAGAAAGAATATTTATATGGTGCCCTTTGGTCAGGACGATTGCTTTGGAAAGGAGAATTCGCTTATCTCGGATTTTGAGCTTATCCTCCCAACGATGATGGCGGCACTTGAGGGGCGGCAGCTGCAGCCGATTTTGATATAGAAAGCTAAAAGGGGCTGTATTAACATAACAGTCCCTTTTTAATGTGCATATACACTTGATTTTGATATGTGAGTTGTGGTAAAATAATACCATATTGACACGAAGGATTGATTTAAAATGAAATTGAATGAACTTTTAAACAAGGATAAATTGTCGCTATCGTTTGAGGTTTTTCCGCCGAAAACGGATATGGCATTTGAAACTGTAAAGGTTGCAACCGAGGAGATTGCAAAACTGCGTCCCTCGTTTATGAGTGTGACCTACGGTGCAGGCGGCGGGACAAGCCGCTATACCTTGGATATTGCCAAGAATATTAAGGAGCGGTATGCCGTTCCCACTCTGGCGCATTTGACTTGTGTTTCTTCGACAAGAGAGACCGTGCGTGCCAAAATCGAGGAGATGAGGGCAGCGGGCATTGAAAATGTAATGGCGCTCCGCGGTGATCTCACCCCCGAACTTGAACAGGGTGACCGCAGCGGATGGGATTACCGATATGCCATAGATTTGATACATGACATCAGGGAGAGCGGTGCGGATTTCTGTATAGGTGCGGCGTGTTATCCCGAGATACATCCTGAGAGTGAAACTCAGGCAGATGACATCCGTTATCTTAAAGAGAAGGTGGATGCAGGCTGTTCGTTTCTGACAACCCAGATGTTTTTTGACAATAACCTGCTTTATAATTTTTTATACAAAATCCGTGAGGCAGGAATTACAGTTCCCGTTATTCCGGGTATTATGCCGTTAACAAACGCCAATCAGGTGGAGCGTGCGATTAAGCTCTCAGGTTCGTTTATGCCGCAGAGGTTTAAAAGCCTTGTTGACAAATTCGGCACATCCCCTGCCGCAATGTGTCAGGCAGGAATTGCGTATGCTACCGACCAGATTATCGACTTGTTTGCAAACGGAATAAAAAATGTCCATGTTTATTCAATGAACAAGCCCAACGTTGCGGAAAAAATACAGAATAATCTGTCGGATATTCTGGGGTGAGTATTTTGAACAGAGTTTATGTAAAAACATATAATCTGCCCGAGTATAACATAAAAGAAATTCTTCGTTATGCAGGGGCAAGGGAAGCAACGCCCGAGGTGGAGTCTCTTTTGAAGCAATGTCTTTGTGAGGTTCGGGACAAGCTTTCCTGCAGGGTATGCTACTGTGAGCTTCCCATATCATGCTGCGGAGAGACTGTCGACCTTACATTTGCAAAAACCAATTCTGCGGCTTTGAGAAAAAATCTTAAAGGTTGTGACAGCATAATACTTTTTGCTGCAACTGTCGGGATTGAGCTTGACCGACTGATTGCAAGATACGGCACGGCATCTCCGTCTGCCGCACTTATGCTTCAGGCGATAGGAGCGGAGAGGATAGAGTGTCTTTGCGATATTTTCAATCGTGAGATTACGGAGCAGAAAGCGGCATTCGGCATGGCGACAATGCCGCGTTTCAGTCCCGGCTATGGAGATTTGCCGATTGAAATACAACGGGATATATTCCGTGTGCTTGATTGCCCGAGAAAGATAGGACTTACGCTTAATCAAAGCCTTTTGATGTCACCTTCAAAATCGGTTACGGCAATTATCGGGGTATCGGATACGGAACTAAAGATACCAAGCGGCTGCAACAGCTGCAATAAAAAAGATTGTGATTACAGGAGAAAAATATGAAAGTTACAGAGTATCTAAAAAACAATTTTATATTTTTAGACGGCGGAATGGGAACACTTTTGCAGGAGCAGGGACTCTCTGTGGGTGAACTGCCCGAGCGGTGGAATATATCACATCCCGAGGTGATTACAAAGATACACCGTGACTATTTTGATGCAGGAAGTAATATAGTAAACACCAATACTTTTGGTGCAAACTCTCTCAAATTCTCGGACGAGGAGCTTTGCGGGATTATCCGCGTCGCAGTAGAAAATGCAAAGGCGGCAAGGGAACAAAGTAGTTCGCCTCAGGAAAAGTGGATAGCGCTTGACATAGGCCCGACAGGCAGAATGCTTGCACCATACGGCGATTTTGATTTTGAGGAGGCTGTCGCTGTTTTTGCAAAGACGGTCAAAATCGGGGCAGAGTGCGGAGTTGATTTAATCTTTATCGAAACGATGAATGACAGCTATGAGACCAAGGCGGCACTGCTTGCGGCAAAGGAGAACTGCGACCTCCCTGTGTTTGTTTCAAATGCCTACGGTGAAGACGGAAAGCTGATGACGGGTGCGTCCCCTGCTGCGATGGTTACGATGCTTGAGGGTATGGGAGCAGATGCGGTTGGAATTAACTGTTCACTCGGACCTAAAGCACTTGCGAAGGTCGCAGAGGAATATATCGAATGTGCCTCTGTACCCATTATATTAAAGCCGAACGCAGGTCTGCCCAAGTCGGTGGACGGGGCGACCGTCTACGATGTTCTGTCCGATGAATTTGCGGAGGATGTAGCCGCACTAATGAAAAAGGGTGTACGGCTTGCAGGTGGTTGCTGCGGTACAACACCCGAGTATATTTCTAAGCTTGCTCAAAGGGCAGAGGGTATCGGCGTATCTGCAATTTTGCCCAAGGATATTACCTGCGTGTCATCTTATACCCATGCAGTAGAGTTTGGAAAATCGCCTGTATTGATAGGCGAGAGAATAAACCCGACGGGCAAAAAGAGATTTAAGGAAGCACTTAAAGCAAACGATATAGGATATATTTTAAAAGAGGGCATTGCCCAGCAGGAAAAAGGTGTTGATATTCTGGATGTTAATGTAGGACTTCCTGATATTGACGAGGTTGGCATGCTCAAAAGCGCCGTGTGTGAATTGCAGGCAATAATTGATTTGCCGCTGCAGATTGACACCTCTGATGCCGAGGCAATGGAGGCGGCACTTCGCCGTTATAACGGAAAGGCGATGATTAACTCCGTAAATGGCAAAAAGGAAAGTATGGACGCGGTGTTTCCGCTCGCAAAAAAATACGGCGGTGTCATCGTGGCGCTCACGCTTGATGAGGGCGGAATTCCCGAGACAGCAGAGGGAAGATTGAAAATCGCAGAGAATATACTAGCCGAGGCACAAAAGTATGGGATTGATAAAAAGGATATAATCTTTGATCCCCTTGCACTTACAATCAGTGCGGACAACAAGGCAGGCAGAGAGACACTTCGTGCCATTGGTATGATAAAAAATACCCTCGGCTGTCATACCTCGCTTGGTGTGTCGAATATATCATTCGGGCTGCCGCAAAGAGATATCATAAACAGTTCGTTCTTTACGCTTGCCATGTGGCAGGGGTTGTCAGCGGCAATTATGAACCCGTATTCAGAGCCGATGATGAGTGCATATTCTGCATTCCGTGCATTATGCGGAGCGGATGAAAACTGTGCAGAGTATATTGCCTACGCACAGGCGTTGCCGCAGAAAACTGTAACAACTGCTGCGGAGACAGTCGCGGCGGCCGGGGGCGAATATAAGTCGGAGCTTCAAAAGGCTATTGCAAAGGGTTTGTCGGTGCAAGCGGCTGTGATTACGGAAGAGCTTTTAAAGTCGGTTAATCCGCTTGAAATAGTACAAGAGGAGGTTATTCCGGCACTTGATACAGTCGGTGTCGGGTTTGAAAATAAAACTGTATACCTTCCTCAGCTTTTGATGAGTGCCGAGGCGGCAAAGGCGGCCTTTGAAAAAATCAAGGCAGCAATGGAGAACGAAAATGCAGGCGGTAAATGCACATTTGTAATTGCAACCGTCAAGGGCGATATTCACGATATAGGCAAAAATATCGTAAAGCTTCTGCTTGAAAATTACGGATTTTACACGGTTGATTTAGGTAGAGATGTTCCGCCCGATGTGATTGCGGACAAAGCGGTAGAACTCCATGCGCCGATTGTGGGATTGAGTGCATTGATGACAACCACCGTTCCTGCAATGGAGGAAACAATAAAAATTCTCAGAGAAAAAGCACCGTGGTGCAAGATAGTTGTTGGCGGTGCCGTACTTAATCAGGAATATGCAGATGCTATCGGAGCGGATAAATATGCAAAAGATGCAATGGAGACCGTGAGATATGCAGAGGAAATAACAAAAGAATGGTTATAATGATATATGCCCCCAAAAGTTAAAACTTTTTGGGGCATATATTTCATACTGTTTTAAGGCAGTTCCAATTTGGGTGATACACCGCTGAGAAAATCCGTATTATCAAAGATAAATACTCGTATGGTCAATCCCTTTTTAACAGATAGGTTAAATTCGGAAAAGTCTGCGGTATAGGTATCCGTACTGAGTGTTACAGGCACATCCTTACGGGATGCGGAAATAAGCTTTTCGTCCTTGTAGATGCCGAAGAGAACGGTAATACTTTCGGTATCATAAGGAATATTGCCGACGCATTTGACAGTAACGGAATTTATTTTCTCGTCATCGCTAAAGGTCATATCCGAAACATTTTTGCCGTTTATTTTGCTGACACGCCAGTCTGAGTCCCAAATAGGCTCTGCTATATGGATGAGGAGAACCGCACTGTCTGGAGAAATTGTAAGTGTTTTTCCGTTTAAAATTTCGGCTGTTTCGGGAATGGAACTGTCATCTGTCAGCTGCCAATCCTCAGAGAATGTGTAATACTTGCCGCTCAGTGCCTCGTAATATGCGCCTGAAAAAGCTATTTTTTCATAAGGAATATCTGCTGTTTCGGTTTTTGACTTGTTCCATATCAGCTTGTAGTCGCCATAGTCAACAGCAGTAAGCTCTCCGTTATTTATAACGGGGCAGCCGAAGCAATACCTGTCATAATATTCAAGCCGTTGATATATGGTTGCGGTATCCGACAGGGTGAATGCAATGTTTGCATCCTCGCCTGCAAAGACTATGCTGTTTGTTTCCTCATCTATGCTTACCGCCTGGTTTGTCGGAGAAACATTTGCAGTATCGGAAATGTTGTTTCTGAAGTTAAGCGGAGTAGACAGATTTCTTAATGCGTCTATAAATTTATAGATTGCACTTTCGCCAAACAGCGGTTCGCTGATAGATTTTTCTCCTTGCTTTGAGAATTGCTTGGGGTCAAAGAAGGGACTTTGTGTAAGGTATGCCGCATAAAGTCCTATCGGCTCAAACTCAGCGTTTCGGTTCGCGTAAGAAAGCCGCAGACTGATATGAGTTTTACCTCTGGTAAACTCCTCAGGCAATGCGTAGGTAGCATACATAAAGCCGCTGTCAGAACTTTCAGCCTTTGTCGGTGGCGCAAGCTGCAGGGAGGCAGAAGGCTCATCGCAGAGTGTTGCCGAGAAACCACCAAAGTCAAAGCTGTCGCCCTCCCATAATTTGAGCGTAATATAATTGATGCCGTCAGGGAGACAGGGGAAGTTCAATGCCATAACACCGTCATTTTCCATAACGCGGTATGTGAACATACGACCGTCAATCCACCGTCTTTTTATGCCGCTTGTATTTACAAATTCGAGCTTTTGTGCTTCTTCTACCTCTGTCGAACCGAAGGCGGTATAGTTGCTGAATGTATAATTACTGTAATTGGGTGCGGATTCGGCAGGAATTGTAATACTGTATCTTCGTGCAGTATCATATCTGCCCGAACGGATTTGTGCAACAGCCAAAACCTCTGCGTCACCCTCGAACCATTTAGGTCTTGTTATCTCGCCGTTTCGTGATATGTGCTTGTTGCCGAGATTTTCTCCGTCATAGCTGTATTCTGACCAGCGAATTCTGGCATCGGTGCCGTTTTCGTCAGAGTAGGAGTCCAAAAGCTTCATGGTTACAAATGATGCTCTGTTGCCGCCGAGTGCCGCAAGTGCTGCCTCCGATGTGCTTACGATATCGGGGTTATCTGATGCTCTCAGATACAGACGGGGGGCGTGTCTTGAATTGTTACTGCCCGAAAATGCCGCAATGCTGTCTGTGCCTGTAATTCTGAAGGTAAGCGAGCTGATGCCGAGCTGTCTTGCCTCACAGACTGCCTGAGTTACATCAAAGCTTATTCTGCCGTCAGAACCCATAGGTGCGGAGCCTGCTGAGAATACGGTGCTTTCGTCGCCGCGCGGACGCTCGTTATAGCTTATTGTGTCGGCTGTCCATTCATTGTTATTAATGCAGTAAATTCTGATATCACAGTCATCAGTACCAAGCTTATCAAGGGACAAAACTGCATCATAGACAGAACCTGAGATTGCTGCCTCGTTAATGTTAAATCTAAGATATGTTTCGTTTCCGCCGCCTGAAAGAAGAGCATCTCCTGATGCAAGGTCTAAGCCCGTGCGGGTTGGCTGCTCTGCCGATACATAGACGCAATCGGCAAGCTCTGCCTTTTTAAGGGTGAGGGCATCTGTGTCAGATGCGTCACCTGTAACCGCTTTAAGGCAGGGACGGTAAGTTGGGTCATTGTATGAAGCTGTTGCAATCTCTGCACAGATGGGCATATCCGCCGAAAGGCGGATTGAAACCTCAAAAATTCCATCAGCAAGAGAGTTCTTTATATATTCTGTTATATCTACCTCGGACAAGCTGTCATCTGCGCCTCTGGTCTGCGGATAGATAAATGCAAGTGTTTGTGCGGATAAATGCGAAGTGTCGGCAACGCTGACCCTGACCTTGTTGTTGATTGTGCCGCTGCCCTTTAAAAAAGCAAGGCGCAGATGCACAGAGTGAATATCTTGAGCTTTTGTCTGCGACAAATGCTCAAGATTAAATGTATAAGATGCATCAAAGCCGTTGCCGATTTTTTTAACAGATATGTCCGAGTCATCAGAATAGTCCTCGGCAGAGGGGAAAACGCGTATCAGCTCACCCTCAGGCTCCTGCTGTGTCGGGTTTGAGAAAAGCCCGACGGGCAGCATACTCAAAAAGAGCAGACATGAAAGAAAAATAACCATAAGCTTTTGAACAAGTGATAATGTGTTATCTTTTAATTCTATCTTTTCGCTAATCGGACTCACCTCTTTTCCTTAATATATAATGAATTATAACATTTAATTATAAGATATGCAATAAAAAATTTGAACAACCACCCGTTTGTGCATTTTGTCCACAAACCCGTCTTTAAAATCTACGGCATAGACAAATTTTACAAACTTGAAAAAATTTTTAAAAAACTTGTAAAAAAACTTGACACTCTTTGGCAAAGGTAGTATAATTATATGGCGTGACAAAGACATACGATGAATCTGGAGGTGGCGAAACGCCGTAGTGATGCGGCTTTTCGGGAATTTCGGAGGAGATTGTCCGGTTTTAAAAACAGGGCGGAAGGTCACACTTCTAACATACAGAATACAAGAAATTTGTCTTGGCGGCAGTATGCTGATGCCGTTTAGGATACCTATGTGTCTGTGTCCCCGAACCGTTGTCCCATGGAGGACTTGTCGGATTCGGGTTTAATTTTCAGTCTGTGCGAAACGCCCGGCACAGTGTAAACTTATTATCTTTAAGGAGGGTATAGCATGGCAGCAGAGAAAATCAGAATCAGATTAAAGGCTTATGATCACAACCTTATCGACCAGAGCGCCGCTAAGATTGTTGAGACCGCAAAGAGAACAGGATCAAAGGTTTCAGGACCTATCCCGCTTCCCACAAGAAAGGAAGTTGTTACTATCTTAAGAGCGGTTCATAAGTACAAGGACAGCCGTGAGCAGTTCGAGCTTAGAACTCACAAGAGACTCATTGATGTTCTCGGTCCTACCAACAAGACAATCGAAGCTTTAAAGCATCTCGATTTGCCGGCAGGTGTGGACATTGAGCTGAAGATTTAGTTTCAGCCAACCCAGATGAAGAGAGCCCGCGTTTCTTCATTATACATTTAAGCGGAAAACAAATCAGTAAAAAATTATTTTAGGTCATGTTGGCGAAAGTCAACCAATAACCCGCAGGTAAGTTCGATATCGAACCAATGCTTGTGTAAAATAGGAGGATAAAAATGAAAAAGGCAATCTTGGGTAAAAAAATTGGAATGACCCAGATCTTTACTGAGGACGGCAATCTTGTACCGGTTACGGTTATAGAGGCAGGTCCTTGTCCTGTTGTCCAGAAAAAAACCGTTGAAGTTGACGGCTATGTAGCTGTTCAGGTAGGTTTCATGGACAAGAAGGAAAAGAGATCAAACAAACCTGAAAAGGGACACTTTGCAAAGGCAAATGTACCTGTAAAGCGTTATCTTAAGGAATTAAAGCTTGACAATGCAGCAGAGCTGAATGTCGGCGATGTACTCGGCGTAGACCAGTTTGCAGACGGTGATGTACTTGATGTTACCGGAACAAGCAAGGGTCACGGTTATGCAGGTACAATCAAGAGATGGGGAACACACAGAGGTCCTATGACACACGGTAGCCACTATCACAGAGGCCCCGGTTCACTCGGTGCTTGTTCAGACCCGTCAAGAGTATTTAAGGGTAAGAAGCTTCCCGGTCACTACGGTGTGGATACAGTTACTATCCAGAACCTTGACCTGGTGAAGGTAGATACAGAACGCAATCTTCTGTTGGTTAAGGGTTCGGTTCCCGGACCTAAGGGTGGATTGCTCGTTGTTAAAAACGCAGTAAAGGCAAACGCCTAAGCCACAGAGAGAGGAGGAAATAGAGAATGCCTACAGTAGATATTTATAATGCTGACGGTAAAGTAGTCGGCAGTATGGATTTGAATGAAAATGTGTTCGGCGTTGATGTCAGAACAGATGTTATGCACGAAGTAGTAGTTAACTACTTGGCAAATCAGAGACAGGGCACACAGAGCACCAAGACTCGTACAGAGGTTCGCGGTGGCGGTATCAAACCCTGGAGACAGAAGGGTACAGGTCGTGCAAGACAGGGTAGCATAAGAGCTCCCCAGTGGGTTGGCGGCGGCGTAGCTCTCGGTCCTAAGCCCAGAGATTACAGATACACCCTTAACAAGAAGGTAAGAAGACTTGCATTAAAGTCTGCTCTCACTTCTAAGGTACAGGATAACGAGCTTATCGTTTTGGATTCCTTTGAAGCGGCTGAGGTTAAGACAAAGCAGGTTGCAAATCTCTTAAAGAACCTTAATGTTTCAGAGAAGGCTCTTATCGTTCTTCCTGAGAATGACAAGAACATAGTTCTCTCTGCAAGAAACATCAAGGGTGTTGACACAACATATGTTGGTGCAATCAACACATATGAGGTTTTAAATCACACAAAGTGCATCATATTAAAGGATGCTGTTACAAAGCTTGAGGAGGTGTACGCATAATGTTATCATACGATATTATAAAGAGTCCTATCATCACAGAGCAGAGCATGGAACAGGTTGCGGACAGAAAGTACACCTTTGAGGTTGCTAAATCCGCTAACAAGATTGAGATTAAGAAGGCTGTTGAAGAAATCTTCAAGGTTGAGGTTGAAAAGGTTACAACCATGAACTACGACGGTAAGCCCAAGAGACAG
>JAZUCQ010000057.1:0-3692 GCA_045639145.1 Clostridia bacterium
CCCCCACTGCTGCCTCCCGTAGGAGTCTGGGCCGTGTCTCAGTCCCAATGTGGCCGATCAACCTCTCAGTTCGGCTACTGATCGTCGACTTGGTGAGCCGTTACCTCACCAACTATCTAATCAGACGCGAGTCCATCTTCAAGCGATAAATCTTTGATTACAAAAACATGCGTTTCTGTAATATCATGCGGTATTAGCAGCCGTTTCCAGCTGTTGTCCCCCTCTTGAAGGCAGGTTACTCACGCGTTACTCACCCGTCCGCCGCTTTCCTTCATTAACTTCATCCCGAAGGAATCTGTTAATGAATTCTCGCTCGACTTGCATGTGTTAGGCACGCCGCCAGCGTTCGTCCTGAGCCAGGATCAAACTCTCGATATATTTGTTATATCAAACCTTTCGGTTTTATATACTCGATTGTTTGTTAGCTCTTATCGAATACTAACGTTTTGTAAAGTTCGCTAAAACTTTTAGGAATTGACAAGGTATTATACCTTGTGCAATTGTCGTAACGATTCGTCTTTATGACTCTTTCGTTACCGCTTTTCACTGTTTACTTTTCAAACATCATCTCGCCGCACTTTCGCTTGGCTTTTGTTGCGCCTCTCTTTGAGACAGCTTATATATTATATCATGCTGTTGGCACTTTGTCAACCCTTTTTTTAATTTTTTTTAAATTATTTTTCAAGCTGACTTTTTTCGTGTGCCCCTCTCAAAAGCGACTTGCTCATTATATCACCCTCTACCCCTTTTGTCAATACTTTTTTTAAATTTTTTTTCGATTTTTTTTGATTTTTTTCATCAATACCACATCTTGTGGGCACACTATTTATAAAAACACATATAATGGATATAGAAAATCAATGAAAGGATGAGAGTTTATGTGCGGAATTGCAGGTTGGCTTGATTTTAATACTGATATTTCCGAAAATAAACACATTTTTGACGCTATGTCAAAAACTTTAGAAAGACGCGGTCCTGACGATGAAGGGGCATACATAGCAAAAAATGTTGTTATGCTCCACCGTCGTCTTGCCGTTGTAGATATAGAAAACGGAAAACAACCCATGCGCAAAATCGCAAACGGCACGGAATATATAGTAGTATATAACGGCGAGTTATATAACACGGAGGATATTCGCAGGGAGCTTCTTGATGCGGGTCATAATTTTTCGGGGCGCTCTGATACCGAGGTTCTTCTTCATTCATTTATTGAATGGGGACCTGACTGTGTTGCGATGCTTAATGGAATTTTTGCATTCGCTATATACGATACGGTAAGGAAATCTCTTTTCGTTGCCCGTGACAGGGCAGGTGTTAAGCCTTTTTTCTACCATAAATATAACGGAGGTTTTATTTTCGGTTCCGAGATAAAAACATTGCTCGCAAATCCGCGTGTCAGCTCCAAGGTTGACCGCTTTGGCATAGGCGAAATTTTTCTTATCGGTCCCGGCAGAACTCCCGGTGCTTCTGCGTTTTGCGATATAAGAGAGCTAAAGCCCGGCGAATGCGGAGTGTTTGACGAGAGCGGTTTTTCCTCCAAGCCATATTGGCAGCTTACCGCCAGGGAGCACACCGACAATCTAAATGACACGATAGAGAAGCTTCGCTGTCTTGTTATGGATTCTATAAAGCGTCAGCTTGTGTCAGATGTTCCGCTGTGCTGTTTTCTCTCGGGCGGTCTTGACTCGAGCATAATATCATCGGTTGCGGCAAGCGAATATAACGCCCGCGGCGAAACGCTTACTACCTACTCGGTGGACTATGTTGACAACGCAAAGTATTTTAAGGCAAGCTACTTCCAACCAAATAGTGATGATTATTTTATCAATATAATGAAGGATGACATTGGTTCATCCCACCGCAAGGTCATTCTTGATAACAGAGATGTGGCAAACGCCCTCTATGACGCAACGCTTGCACGCGACCTTCCCGGAATGGCTGATGTGGACTCGTCCCTCCTTCTTTTCTGCCATGAGGTAAAGAAAACCCACACCGTTGCGGTATCCGGCGAATGTGCAGACGAGATATTCGGCGGCTATCCGTGGTACTCAAACCCCGAGGTGTTGTTTGCAGATGACTTCCCTTGGGGCGGCAACACCGATATCAAGGCAAGCTTAGTTGCAGACGGACTTTTGGTGTATAATCCTGTTGATTATGTATACAGCAGATATTTAGAGACAATAAGGAGTGCCCCCAAGACAGGAACCGAGAGCGAAATCGACAGTCGTATAAAAGAGGTCACGATACTCAATCTCAAATGGTTTATGCAGACGCTTCTCGACCGCAAGGACAGAATGAGTATGCATAGCGGACTTGAGGTTCGAGTCCCGTTCTGCGACCACAGGATAATGGAATATGCATACAACATTCCGTGGGAGATGAAGGCTTACAAGGGCAGAGAAAAAGGACTTTTGCGTAAGGCATTTACGGGAATTCTCCCTGATGAAATAATACAGCGTAAAAAAAGTCCCTATCCCAAAAGCCACAACCCGATTTATATAGAAAGCGTCAAAAAAAATATAGCAGAGCTTTTGCAAAAGCCATCTGCACCGATTTGGGAGATTGTGAACAAATCCGCTGTATGGGAGCTTTACGATACCGAGGGCAAGGTTTTTACCCGACCGTGGTATGGTCAGCTCATGGGGTTTCCTCAGATTATGGCGTATCTGTATGCCGTAAATGTCTGGCTTGAAGAATATAATGTAGATATTGTGTAGTGAAGGGAAAAATCCCTTCACTGCAATTCACACATTTTCAGATTTTACATATACTGATACCAAACAGAGCGTCGGGAGGAGTGTTGCTGTTATGTGGAGAAGACGGTGCGGGTGCGGAGGAAAAGGCAGGTTTCCGCTTGGACCATTGCTGATTGCACTTGGCGTGGGAATACTGCTGTCATACATAATTCCTTATTATATTTTGATAACTCTGCTTGGCATTGCACTCATTGCCGCCGGCATATATGTTATCAGAAAAAAGTAATGCGTTGACGCGGGTCTGCGGCGGAGCGTATTTATATTTTCGGCAGACAGAAAGGTTGAGATTTTATGCAGGTTGTTGTAGTAAAAGCACCTAAAATGCTGCGAGGAATTTTGCGAATGATGTTCAAGATGAAAAAGCCCGAACGCGTATAAATGCAAAAATCACCTCATATTATTTATGGGGTGATTTTTTATGCTGTTTTCTGTAAAGAAAAAAACTCTTATATATATCTTTTCGGCAATGCTGGGTGTTGCAGTTCTTGCTCTGTGCTGTGCGGTCAAAGAAGCAAAAGAGGACATAAGTCCGTCTGTTGAGGCACTCAGCACGAGTTCGGCAGGCAAGACAATCCTCATCGACCCCGGTCACGGCGGGTTTGATGCAGGGGCATCTGCAAACGGAATATCCGAAAAGGATATAAATTTGAGCGTTGCACTAAAGCTTAAAAAATGTATCGAGGAAAACGGAGGAAATGTCATTATGACACGCGAGGAGGATATCTCCACCGAGGACAGTACTGCAGTAAAAGGCAAAAACGCAAAGGCATCAGACCTGCGAAACAGGCGTGCAATGGCACAGGAGGGCAATGCGGATATCTTTGTCAGCATACATATGAACAAGTTCCCTCAGGAGCAATATAAAGGCGCTCAGGTATTCTATGCCGCCGATGAGGAAAGTCAAAAGCTTGGCGAGGCAATCCAAAAAATTCTGCC
>JAZUCQ010000058.1:0-6365 GCA_045639145.1 Clostridia bacterium
CTGATTACCAACTTTGTTGCACTCATTGACAACATCATGGTAGGTCAGGTCGGAACAGAACAGATGTCGGGTGTTGCTATTATAAACCAGATACTTTTTGTGTATAACATTACTGTATTCGGTGCGATATCGGGTGCAGGAATTTTTTGTGCACAGTTCTTTGGCAAGCGTGATATGAAGGGCGTGCGAAGTACATTCCGTTTTAAGCTTTTATGTGTATCGGCACTCACAATTGCTGGACTTGCGATATTCCTGCTGTTTGGAGATAAGCTTGTCTCGATGTATCTGCACGATGCCGACAGGGGAATAAACCTTGAATCGACCTTTGGCTACGCAAAGGAGTACATGGCGATTATGCTTGTCGGTCTTGTCCCCTTCTCGATTGAACAGGCGTATTCAAGCACCCTGCGTGAGGGCGGAACGGCGATGCCGCCAATGGTTGCCGGAATTGCGGCTGTGGTTACAAATACCATTCTTAACTATCTTTTGATTTTTGGTGTCGGCGGATTTCCCGAGCTTGGTGTTCGGGGTGCGGCGATTGCGACTGTTATTTCGAGGTTTGTTCAGGTGGCAATAGTAATCCTATGGACGCATTTGAAAAGCAAAAAGCTTGGATTTGTGGAGGGTTTGTACCGCTCCATGTATGTTCCTGCAAAATTAGTAAAGCAGATGCTTGTAAAAGGATTAATACCTCTTATGTCAAATGAGTTTTTGTGGTCGGCAGGCGTTGCGACCCTTACACAATGCTATTCCATGCGCGGAATTGATGTTGTTGCAGGTCTTAACATTTCAAATACTGTGGTAAATCTTTTTAATGTAATGTTTATTGCTATCGGCTCAGGTGTGTCGGTTGTAATCGGACAACTGCTCGGGGCAAACGACCTCAAGACTGCAAAGCTTGTGGCACCGAGACTGATTGCGTTTTCGGGAGTTGTATGTCTGGTCGTCGGGGGTGTGATGGCAGTGCTTGCAAAGGCTTTTCCGCAGATTTACAACACAACTGATGATGTGCGCGCTCTTGCGGCTTCGTTTATATTGATAAGTGCGGTGCTTATGCCTGTCCACGGAATGCTGCATTGCACATATTTTACCTTGAGGTCGGGCGGCAAGACTGTTATTACATTTTTGTTTGACAGCGGATTTTCGTGGCTTATAAGCGTTCCGCTTGCGTATAGCCTGGTGCATTTTACCGCGATGCCAGTTGTTATGGTTTATCTGTGTTGTCAGGCGGCAGAGGCGGTGAAGTGTTTAATCGGTTTTTGGCTGATTGGCAGAGGAGTGTGGCTTTCAAACATTGTATCTTAAGTCGCCTCCATGACCGATTTGGAAATTGAAGATATATTAACATATACGAGAGGGAGATTTTTATGGAAAGAGAAAAATTCGGTTCGCGGTTGGGATTTATACTTATCTCTGCCGGATGTGCAATCGGACTTGGTAATGTGTGGCGCTTCCCCTACATTGTAGGTGCATATGGCGGAGCAGCGTTTATTCTTATTTATTTGCTGTTTTTGGTTATATTTGGATTGCCTATTATGACCATGGAGTTTGCGGTCGGCAGAGCCAGCCGTAAAAGTATTGCAGAGTCATTTAAAGCGCTACAGCCCAAGGGCACCAAATGGCATTGGTTCAGTTGGGTTGGCATGGCAGGAAATTATCTGCTTATGATGTTTTATACTACGATTACAGGTTGGATGTTTGCGTATTTCTTCAAGATGCTGCGCGGTGATTTTGTCGGAAACTCGGTTGAGCAGGTAACAGCACAATTTGGTGAGCTAACCTCAAACCCCACCATAGTTGTCGGATTTATGATTTTTACAACAATTTTGGGTTTTGTTATTTGTTCGCTTGGACTTAAAAACGGTGTTGAGAGGGTAACTAAGGTAATGATGCTCGCGCTTCTTGCTATAATTTCGCTGATGGCTGTGCGTGCAGTTACTCTTGACGGTGCTGTTGAGGGAATAAAATATTATCTTGTACCTGATTTCGGCAAAATGGTGGAGAGCGGTCTGGGTGAAGTTATTTTCGCCGCTATGGGACAGGCGTTCTTTACCCTTTCGATAGGAATGGGTTCTATGGCGATATTCGGAAGCTATATAAGCCGTGAGCGCCGCTTGCTTGGCGAGACTGTTTCTATTGCAGTGCTTGACTTTTTTGTTGCGTTTATGGCAGGTCTTATTGTTATTCCGTCTTGCTTTGCATATGGACTTGAACCCGGTCAGGGGCCCGGTCTGATATTTCAGACGCTCCCGAATATATTCAACAGCATGCCCGGCGGAAGGATATGGGGAAGTCTTTTCTTCCTGTTTATGATTTTTGCTGCGATTTCTACGGTTATTGCAGTTTTTGAAAATATAATTTCGTTTGGCATGGATTTATGGGGATGGAGCCGTAAAAAGGCTTGCTTTATCAACACCTTTGTGATGATTGTTCTGGCTCTTCCTTGTGCACTCGGCTTTAATATTCTTTCAGGTGTTCAGCCGCTTGGCGAGGGCAGCACAATTCTTGACCTTGAGGACTTTATAATCAGCAACAACATTCTGCCGCTTGGTTCTTTAGTGTATGTGCTGTTTTGCTGCTCAAAGAGATACGGCTGGGGCTGGGATAACTTTATCGAAGAGGCAAATGCCGGAAAGGGTATGAGGTTCCCCAAGGCACTCCGCATATACGCAAAGTATATTCTCCCGATTGTTCTTATTCTGCTTTGGGTACAGGGGTATATATCAAAGTTCTTTTAAATAAAAACAGTGCGGAAAAACCGCACTGTTTTTTGTTATTCATTTTCAGGTTCGCAGATAACAAGCTCTACTGTCTTGGTCAAAACATCTGCGTAGCTATACGAAACCCGACGCTCGCTTGTCGGAATATCGTTATATTTGTCAAGCTTTACAACAAAGATACTTGGATAAGTACTCTCGATTACTCCTTCGCGTTCTACAACCTGCTTTCTGCCGCGCTTTGCTTTAAGCTTAACCTTGTGACCGACATTATCTGAAAGGTCAGACTTGATTTTGATTAAATCGTGTTGAATATACAACAATAACACTCCTAACTAATACAAAACTTAAAAGAAACATACATATCGTATTGCCGGTTAGTGTTATAAGATTTGATAAAAACGGCTGAATATGATTTTGTGTTACATCTATTACTTCAATCTTGATATACAAGAAATTTCGGCTTTAATATTGCAATTCCTTTTCACAATAATTATACCACATTGTTTTGGATTTGTAAAGAGAAAAAGACAAATTAGTTACGGCTTTTTTACAATTATATTACAGAGTATTGTGTCGGCAACCATAAATCTGTATTTCTTGACTTTTAAGGAAGAATAAGGTATACTGAGCGTTGGAGGGATTTATATGTCTGAAAAAACGCACGGGCGCAGGCAGGATATAGTTTTTCTCAATATTCTGTTTTGCCTTCTGGTAATTTTTATACATATATCGTCTGAGATCGTCACGCAGATGCCAAAGAATACGCTTATGTTCAGAGTTGTGTTTTCTGCACAGAGGCTGTCTTCTTTTGTTGTGCAGGGATTTTTGATGCTCAGCGGTGTGAAGCTGTTTTTGCACAAGAGAGACAAGATAGACTATTTTAAATATTATACAGGTAGACTGCTTCGTGTGGTTGTGCCGTATGTTATATGGGTGTTTATCTATTACTGCTATTTTTGTTCTGAGGAATACTTTGATTTTTCACTGTCTCAGCTTTGGGGCTATATTCTCAGCGGTGATTTATCAGCACATTTTTATTTTGTGATAATCTTAATTCAGTTTGATATACTTGTTCCGCTTTGGAGATTTTTGTATAAAAGAGGAAATGCGGCGGTTCACATCGCGTTTTCGCTGATTGTTACGGTTATTTGCGGTCAGTATCTTATGCCGATACTTGCAACGCTATTCCCGTCTATGCCGGGCATAGATTTTTCAAACTGCTTCCTCCGCTATCTTGTATATTGGACGGCGGGCTGTATGATAGGACAGCACTATGAGGAATTTACGGGTTATCTCAAAAGAAATGTCCCGACAATAATTATAGGTTTTGTATTCTGTGCGGCACTGAATGCCGCGCTATCGCTTGCAACGGTCAGCCATGCGCCTGTGTGGCTTGAACTTGTGCATATTATGTATTGTATGAGTGCGATAATATTCTTCTACATGGTTTCGCAGATGTTCTCGGGCAATTCGCTGATGAAGCCGTTTTCGTTTGTTGACAAATCAAGCTATGCCATATATCTGATACATTGTCTTGTTCTTGTAATAACGGATAAGTACATGACAGAATCAGGAATAACCGCGTTGACTGCAAGGTTTGGTATTCGAGCGGCGGCGGTTTACGGAATAAGTATAGGTCTTTGTGTTCTTTGGAGTATTGTAAAATATCCTATCGCAAGGGCAATAAGAAAATCATAAAAATCAGGCAGAAAGGCAGAATAGGTATGAATTTAAGTAATCCCTCAGAGCTTAAAGCACTCCTTGAGAGACACGGCTTTTCTTTTTCAAAGTCTCTGGGACAGAATTTTTTGATAAGCGAGAGTGTGCTCGACAAGATTGTATCGGCCGCAGAGCTTGATGAAAATTCCTGCGTGCTCGAGATTGGACCGGGTGCAGGGGTGCTGACAAGACGGCTTGCACAGACGGGTGCAAAATGTGTTGCAGTTGAGATAGACAAGGCACTCATTCCTGTGCTTTCGGAGAGTATGGGAGAATTTGATAATTTTACACTAATCAATGAGGACATACTAAAGGTTGATGTAGCAGAGCTTGTTCAGGAAAAATTTTGCGGAAAAGCGTTTCATGTTGTCGCAAACCTGCCATACTATATAACAACACCGATTGTGATGATGCTTTTGGAGGAACATCTTCCCGTAAAATCAATGACGCTTATGGTGCAAAAAGAGGTCGCAGACAGAATGTGTGCCAAAAGCGGAGGCAAGGATTACGGGGCATTATCTGTCGCGGTGCAGTATTATTCGGAGGCAAGGGTTATCTGCAAAGCAGAACCGCATTGCTTTATGCCTCAGCCGAAGGTTGCGTCAAGCGTTGTTCATCTTGAGGTCGGAAAGACGCCGACCGTTTCGGTAAACGATGAAAAGAAGTTTTTTGCAGTTGTTAAGTCTGCATTCGGTCAAAGAAGAAAAACACTGATGAATGCATTGTCAAAAAGTCCGTATCTGGCGGCAGACAAGTCGAGAATTTCCGAGGTACTGTCGCAGATGAATCTCTCTGCGGATATCAGAGGGGAAAAGCTCAGTATAGAGCAGTTTGCGGAATTTTCAAACAGACTGTTTGGTTAGGAGAATAGATATGTTTTGTCCAAAATGTAAATATGAGTATCGGGAAGATATGACGCATTGCCCTGACTGTGAGGAGCCGCTGGTCGAAAAGCTTGAAGAACAAACAGACAGATTTAATCCGGAGGAGAAGATTTGCACCCTGACAACGGTTGCGAATGAGTTTGAGGCTGATATAATAATCTCAAAGCTCATGCCCGAGGGGATATATGCATGCAAGCATTTTCGAGGTTCTGACGGATATAACAGGATTGTATTGGGCAGAACAATTTTAGGGGTTGATATCCTTGTGGCGGAGTCTGATTTTGAGACTGCATCAGAGATTATAGCCGTTGAAAATGACGCCCCTATTTAAAATCCATAAACTAAAAATTGCACATTGTTAAAAAATTGTTTATTTTTAGCATTGAAAAATTTCGCACAATAGAGTATAGTATTATTGGAGAAGTTTGAAAGCATTTCCTTTTAAATTTTGTAAATAATTAAAACAATATAAATATAGGAGGATTAACAAATGACGGATAACAAGTTTGTTATGAATTGGCTTGAAGAAATGAAGGCTCTTTGCAAGCCTGACAGCGTAGTATGGATTGACGGCAGCGAGGAGCAGCTTGAGGCTCTTCGTGCAGAGGCAGTTTCAACAGGTGAGATGATTAAGCTCAACCAGGAGAAGCTTCCCGGCTGCTACTATCACAGAACAGCAGTAAATGATGTTGCAAGAGTTGAGGATAGAACCTTTATCTGTACTCCCACCGAGGAAGAGGCAGGTCCTATCAATAACTGGATGGCTCCCGATGAGATGTACGCAAAGCTCAATGCTTTGTATGACGGCTCAATGGTTGGCAGAACAATGTATGTAATTCCCTATTCAATGGGTCCTGTTGGCTCACCCTTCTCTAAGATTGGTATCGAGCTTACAGACAGCATCTATGTTGTACTCAACATGGATATTATGACAAGAGTCGGAAGCGAAGTTCTCGCAAAGATTGAGGGCGACGATTTCACTAAGTGTCTCCACGCTAAAAAGGATGTAAATCCTGATGACAGATATATCGTTCACTTCCCC
>JAZUCQ010000059.1:0-8500 GCA_045639145.1 Clostridia bacterium
TGCGGGAGTGGCTCAGTGGTAGAGCGTCACCTTGCCAAGGTGAACGTCGCGAGTTCGAATCTCGTCTTCCGCTCCAGAAAAAATCCTCGTTCGTAAGAACGAGGATTTTTACTTTATATAATATCAGAACAACTCCTTTACTTTATCATAGTACGGTGTTACAATAAATTATGCGCTTATACAGGTGTGAGGAAGGGCAAATCATTAAATATGGTGCTCTATGGTAAAATTCACATAAACTGGGTATATTGTTCTTGAATATTAAATACTGATATGATAAAATAAGTTTGTTAAACAGAAGAAAAGAGGGCTTTAAACAAAAAGATGAGAAGAAGTATTACAAAAGACTTTACAGAGGGAAACATACCAAAGCAGCTGTTGTGGTTTACGCTGCCTTTTATGGCATCAAATGCTTTGCAGGTATTATACAGTACCATTGACATGATGATTGTGGGGAAGTTTGTGGGCACAGCAGGACTTTCCGCTGTATCCCAAAGCAGTCAGATAGTTAATTTTGCCGCCATGGTATGCCTTGGTGTTTCCAATGCCGGGCAGGTATTGGTTTCTCAGGCGATAGGGTCGGGAAAACGGGATAAAATGAATCATATTATCGGCACATTGTTTTGTTTGCTGATGATTTTGGCGGTAGTGTTTTCGGTTATTATTCTGTTTTTTAAATCCGAGATTTTAAATCTCATGAATATTCCTGCAGAGTCTTACCAGATGGCAATGGAATATCTTGTTATATGCGGCTCCGGTATGATTTTTACGGCGGGCTACAATATGGTATCTGCCGTTTTGCGGGGTATGGGAGACTCTAAAAGGCCTCTTTTGTTTATTGTTATAGCATCTGTTACAAATCTGGTGCTCGATATTATATTTACGGGAATGCTGGGCTTTGGCGTGGCAGGTGCGGCTTGGGCAACAGTGATAGGGCAGGCGGTATCGTTTTTGTTCTCGGTTTACTACCTGTATCAAAACAAGCAGGCGTTCGGCTTTGACTTTAAGAAGCAAAGCTTTCGCATTGAGAAATCCTATGCCAAAATGATAATAGGATTAGGTACTCCAATGGCAATACAATCGGGATTTATCAATTTATCCATGCTCTTTGTTAATTCCATAATCAATGAGGTCGGTGTTGTTGCTTCTGCAACCTTTGGCGTAGGTGTGCGGATTGATGATATAGTCAACAAAATCTCTCAGGGCATACAATATGCGGCTATGCCCATGATTAGTCAGAACATTGCTGCCAACAGGAAAAAGCGTGCAAAGCGTGTGGTTTATTGTGCATGGCTGTATTCGGTTGTGCTGACATTGTTCTTTATGGCTTTGTACACAGGATTTGGCAAACAGTTGTTTATGATTTTCTCGGATGACCCGCAGGTACATGATATGTCAAAAGTCTTTATTAAAGCGATATTGTGGATGTTCCCTGCATTTGCTGTTATGAGAGGAAGCGGTGCGTTCGTTCAGGGTATCGGCCATGCACGGCTTAGCATGGTTCTTGCGTTGCTGGACGGAGTATTTTTAAGAATAGGACTCAGTTGGCTGTTTGGTATCGTTTTTCGATGGGGATTTTACGGCTTTGTCCTCGGATATGCTCTTGCACCGTACGGATATGCCGTCCCCAGTATGGTTTACTTTTTATCAGGCAAATGGGAAAAGCGAAAAGCTTTGGCGGAGGACCTGTAATACACTTTGTGCGGTGATATGATTGTAGGTCGGTACATAATATACAATGAGGAGTGATATGATGAAAATGAATAGAAGTTGGTTGCACGGAATAAAACCCCAAAATTTTCTACTGCTTACCATAGCAGGTTTTATAAACGCGTTTGGAATAACTGTTTTTTTGACCCCCGTAAAGCTGTATGACAGCGGTATATCGGGAACTTCAATGTTATTATCACAGATAACGCCCGAACAGTTTTCGCTGTCATTCTTTCTTTTACTGCTGAATATTCCGCTTTTCATCTTCGGATATAAAAAACAAGGGCGCACCTTTACGATATATTCTTTATATGCGGTGGCAATGTACTCTCTTGGTGCGTGGCTGATAACCGATATACTGCCGATTGATGTGTCCTTTGCGTCGCCTCTTGCAGGAGATGACCTTTTGCTTTGTGCATTGTTCGGAGGCTTAATATCAGGTATCGGAAGCGGTCTGACAATAAGATTTGGCGGTGCTATTGACGGTGTTGAGGTTATGGCGGTTGTTTTTGCAAAAAGGTTTGGAATGACAGTCGGAACATTTGTAATGATATACAATGTGATTTTATATATTGTGTGCGGAGTTATGATTGACAGCTGGATTTTACCTCTGTATTCAATCGTGACCTACGGTGCCGCACTTAAAACGATAGACTTTATTGTAGAGGGTATTGACCGTTCAAAGGCGGCAATGATAATTACTTCAAAGCCGAACGAGATTTGCGATGCTCTTATGAGTACCTTCGAGAGCGGAACAACCAAGATTTCCGTAAAAGGCGGATACTCTGATATGGATAAGACAATGATATATTTTATCTTAGACCGTTTTCAAATATCCAAAATGACGGATATTGTTCATAGCGTTGACAAAGGAGCGTTTATAACAATCACAGAAGTAGCAGATGTTTTTAAGTCCAATATAGATAAGTAGAGAGGGCGAAGGCTTGTGTCGTTGTTTTGCGGAATGGATAAATCCATTCCCTACATTGTTTCGTTTGCCTTTGCGGAACGGCAAGATGCCCAAACGAACATTTGGGTTGCCGAAGGTAGATGTTTGTAATCTCGCGAAATCTTTTAAAGCACCACGCTCGGAATATCACGAGCACTAAAGTAACGCTGCGTCATGGCGACTGCGAAATAAATCCGAATTGTTAAAGCAAATCTTTTTCGGGTGCGCTGACGGGGGTGTCGGGGTCCTCCCCGACTGCATTTTGGTTACTTTTGTGCAAGCAAAAGTGACAATCCCTTGTCAACAAAAAAGAGGAAAACTTTGCGTTTTCCTCTTTTAAAATTCAAATTCAAATTATCTGTTCAAGATAAGCTTTGTAAGCTCAACGGGGTCAACGATAGTACCGTCCTTGTAGACACGCATGTTACCTGATGCGATTTCGTCTATCAGGATAACCTCGCCGTTGTTGTAGCCGAACTCAAACTTGATATCCCAAAGGTCAAGACCGATTGTCTTTAAGTCATCTGCAACAATCTTTGTGATTTTAAGAGTCTGCTCCTTCATGCTCTCAAACATTTCGGGTGTCATAACACCGAGAGCCGCAAGACCTTCGCTTGTAACAAGGGGGTCGCCCTTCTCGTCATTTTTGAATGTGCACTCAACATATCCGCCCTCTAAAACGGTTCCGTCTTCCATATATTCGCCGTATCTGCGGATAAAGCTTCCTGTTGCAACCAAACGGCAGATAACCTCAAGACCGTGACCGAATACGGTTGCGGGAAGAACTTCCATTGTACCTTCGTCTACATTCGCACTTACATAGTGTGTTTTAATGCCTGCATCCTTCAGCATATCGAAGTAGTAAACAGAGGTTCTGAGGTTTGCCTTACCGATACCCTCGATTGTAAGTCCAACACTGTTCTCACCCGGGTCGAAAACGCCGTCTTTGCCGGTACAGTCATCCTTGAACTTAAGCATAACATTACCGTTTTCGAGTTCATAAACATCCTTGGTTTTACCTTCGTAAATCTTTTTCATGACGAGCACTCCTTTTGTATTAAACTTTTATTGCCGAGCGATTGGGACATCGCTCTGTGTATTCCTTTTTTATTATACATAAAAAGTTATTATATTTCAAATATATTATGAATAAAATTTTTACATCATACAACAAATTATTTTATCAAATCACACAAAATGCATTCAATATCTGCAAGATTTTATCATTGTCAATGCCTTTGCAATATATATCACCAAAAAAGGTCGATGAAAAATATACATTAATGTATAAGATTTATGTTGAAATAAAAAGCGTTTGGTGTTATAATGTTATAAAATGTGTGTTAGTTCGCTTTTAAAAAATGACAAAAATTTAACACACTATGAAAAATGCCCGATTTACGATACTTTTCGGGACAACAGAAAAATAACACATGATAATAAAATCTTGAAAGTGAGGAACAAGAGTATGAACAAAATCACAATCATCGGCTGCGGAAGTGTTGGTTCTACCATTGCGAACGATTTGACGGTTTTAGGACTTGCGTCGGAAATCGTTATGATTGACATTAACAACGAAAAGGCAATGGGCGAGGCGCTTGATATCAGACAGGGACTTCCGTTTTGCAACCCGTGCTCTGTTTATGCAGGCACATATTCCGATGCAGCAAATTCCGATATCGTAATTATTACATCGGGAATTGCAAGAAAAGCAGGTCAGTCAAGACTGGAGCTTGCACAGACAAACATTGATGTATTAAAGGGTATTATCCCCGAGGTTACACGCTATGCTCCCGAGGCGGTTTATCTTATCGTAAGCAACCCCGTTGATATCCTGACATATGCTTTTTGCAAATGCTCGGGACTTCCCGAAAACCGCATTATCGGTTCGGGTACTATACTTGATACTGCGAGACTTCGTTCACGCCTTTCTGAGTATTACTCGATAAACCAGAAGAATGTTCACGCATATGTTTTGGGTGAACACGGTGATTCATCTTTTGTTCCGTGGTCGCTTGCAAACATTTCAAATGTTCCGATTAGTGAATGCAACAAATCGTTTATGAACAAGGGCGACATTCATCCCGACCTCAACCGTGAGGAAATCGAGGATTATGTCAGAAAGTCAGGCGGCAAGGTTATCGAGCGTAAGGGTGCTACATTCTATGCAGTTTCAATTTCTGTCTGTCATATTTGCAAGACCTTGCTCAGCGGAATTGATACAACAATGACGATATCTACCATGATGCATGGTGAGTACGGAATTGATGATGTATGCTTAAGTACGCTCAGCGTTGTAGGCAACAGAGGTATCCGCAGTATGGTTGACCTTCCTTTAAATGATGAGGAGATTGCAAAGCTCAGACTCAGTGCGGATAAGCTTAAAGAGATTATAAGAGGAACGAAAATATAGGTACGGCAAAATAACAGAAAGGAATGATTATATCAATGGAATATCGTATTGAACACGATTCTATGGGTGAGGTTAAGGTTCCTGCTGACAAGCTGTGGGCGGCACAGACCCAGAGAAGTCACGAGAACTTTGAGATAGGTGTAAATATCGAGACAATGCCGAGAGAGATTACTCACGCATTCGGTATTTTGAAGAAGGCGGCGGCTATGGCAAACGCGGAGCTTCGCCCCGAGAAGATGACGCAGGAAAAGATGAACGCAATCTGCGGTGCGTGCGACGAGGTTATATCGGGAAAGCTCAATGATAACTTCCCTCTCGTTGTATGGCAGACGGGTTCGGGTACACAGTCGAACATGAACGCAAACGAGGTTATCGCAAACCGCGGCAACGAGCTTGCAGGAGACAAGATTTTACACCCCAATGATGATGTAAACATGAGCCAGTCTTCAAACGATACATTCCCGACCGCTATGCATATTGCAGCAGTTCTTATGCTTGAGGATAAGCTTATTCCTGCGGCAAAGACACTTATTGATACATTCAAAAGATTAGAGAAGGAGAACGAGGGTATCGTAAAGAGCGGAAGAACGCATCTTCAGGACGCAACCCCGATTACCTTCAGTCAGGAGATAAGCGGCTGGCGTTCAAGCCTTGAGCGTGATGTAGAGCTTATAACCCGTTCTGTTGAGCCGCTTTGCGAGCTGGCTCTCGGCGGTACTGCGGTTGGTACGGGTCTTAATGCCCCCGACGGCTTTGGCGAGGTTGTAGCCAAAAAGGTAGCAGACCTCACCGGCAAGCCTTTTGTAACGGCGGCGAATAAGTTCCATGCTCTTACCTCAAAGGACGAGCTTGTTTTTGCACACGGTGCAATCAAGGCACTTGCGGCGGATATGATGAAGATTGCAAACGATGTCCGCTGGCTTGCAAGCGGACCGAGAGACGGTCTTGGTGAGATATTCATTCCCGAGAACGAGCCGGGTTCATCAATCATGCCGGGCAAGGTTAACCCTACCCAGTGCGAGGCGGTTACAATGGTTGCCGTTCAGGTTATGGGCAATGATGTTGCAGTAGGTATGGCGGCATCTCAGGGTAATTTTGAGCTTAATGTGTTTATGCCCGTTTGCATCTACAACTTCCTGCAGTCGGCAAGACTTTTGGCTGAGGCAATTCTTTCATTTAATAAGAACTGTGCTGTCGGCATTACCGCAAACAAAGAGAAGATGCATCACAATCTGCACAATTCGCTTATGCTGGTTACCGCACTCAACCCCTACATCGGTTATGAGAACGCGGCAAAAACCGCAAAGAAAGCGTTTAAGGATAATATTTCATTAAAGGAGGCTTGTGTGGAGCTTGGCTTCCTCACGGCTGAAAAATTTGACGAGGTTTTCCACCCCGAGCAGATGGTGTAACACACCTCATCCGAGCGGCTTAGCCGCCCACCTTCCCCTCAAGGGGAAGGCTACGCAATACTCCAAACGGGTTGGAAAACCGTAACAACATAAACAGAAAGGATGGTTGTGGAAATGAAGGTATCATACTTTCCCGGTTGTACATTAAAGACAAAGGCGAAAGAGCTTGACAGATATACGCGAGAGAGTGCAAAGGCTCTTGATATTTCTTTAGAAGAGATAGAAAACTGGCAGTGCTGCGGCGGTGTGTTTACTACCGCACGCGACGAGGTTGCAACAAAGCTTTCTTCGGTCAGAGCGTTGATGGCGGCTCGCGATAAGGAGCAAATCCTTGTAAGTGTTTGTTCTGCCTGTCATAATGTGATTAAGCAGACAAATCATGCAATGCAGACAGATGAGGAGTTTGCATCACGCGTAAACAATTATATCGACGGTGAATATAACGGCGAGACAAAGGTGATGCATTATCTTGAGCTTTTGCGTGACGAGGTTGGATTTGATAAGGTAGCAGAAAAGGTTGTAAAGCCTCTTGAGGGCAAAAAGGTTGCGGCATATTACGGCTGTCTTTTGCTCCGCCCGAGTGGTGTAATGCAGATGGACGACCCCGAAAATCCAACAATAATCGAGGATTTAATCCGCGCACTCGGTGGCGAGCCTGTTGTGTACTCGTACAGAAACGAGTGCTGCGGCGGATATATCGCACTTGAAAACCCCGAGTCTGCAAAGCAGAGAAGCACAAAGGTGTGGGAGAGTGCCGCAGGACACGGAGCGGATATGATTGTAACCGCCTGTCCTCTTTGTAAGTATAACTTAGAGAAAAACGGAAGTAGTATTCCCGTTGTATACTTTACCGATTTGCTTGCAGAGGCTCTCGGCGTAAAGGAGGAGACAAATGCATAACTCAAACGAAAATCTCCAAAAAGAAGTTATCCGCATAAGCGGAGTTAATCCCAAAAAGTGTATGCGTTGCGGCAAGTGCTCTGCTACCTGCCCTGCATATGATGAGATGGAATACCATCCACATCAATTTGTATATATGGTAGAGAGCGGAGATTTGCAGCCGCTTTTAGACTCAAAGTCGCTTTATCAGTGCCTTACCTGCTTTGCATGTGTTGACAGATGCCCGAGAGGCGTCGAGCCTGCAAAGCTTGTAGAGGCGGTAAGACTTGCGGTAGTTCGCAAGCAGGGTGCAAACCATTTGAAAGCAGACGATATTCCTGAGCTTTTAAACGAGGATTTACCTCAGCAGGCAATCGTCAGCGCATTTAGAAAATACAGCAAGTAAGGAGGAAAAGACAAAATGCAAAGAATAGGCGTATTTGTGTGCTGGTGCGGAAGTAACATTGCCGGCACGGTGGATGTCGAGGCAGTGTCCGAGGCTCTTAAATCAGAACCCGGCGTTGTCTTTTCCACAAACTATCAATATATGTGTTCTCAGGCAGGACAGGACATCATAAAGGATGCTGTCCGTGAGCATAACCTTACGGGTCTTGTTGTATGCTCATGTTCACCGAGAATGCACGAGGCTACATTCCGTAAGACCGCTCAGGCGGCAGGACTTAACCCGTACATGGTTGAGATTGCAAATATCCGTGAGCAATGCTCATGGGTTCACAAGGATATGCCCTCGGGTACAGAAAAGGCGATTATTCTCGGAAAGGCGGCAGTTGCAAAGGTAAACTTAAACGCACCGCTCACCCCCGGGGAAAGTCCCGTTACCAAGAGAGCACTTGTAATCGGCGGCGGTATCGCAGGTATCCAGACCGCCCTTGATATCGCGGAGGCAGGCTTCCCCGTTGATATCGTAGAGAAAAAGCCGACCATCGGCGGAAAGATGGCTCAGCTTGACAAGACCTTCCCGACACTTGACTGTGCGGCATGTATCTTAACCCCTAAAATGGTTGATGTTGCACAGAACGAAAATATCCGTATCTTCTCATACAGCGAGGTTGAGGACATAGGCGGATTTGTCGGCAACTTTGATGTAAAAATCAGAAAGAAGGCTCGTTTCGTAAA
>JAZUCQ010000060.1:0-9847 GCA_045639145.1 Clostridia bacterium
AAGACCGCCTTGTTTAAGCATCTGGTCAACAAGTGTTGTTTTTCCGTGGTCAACATGAGCAACTATTGCTACATTTCGTAAATCGTTTCTGCGCATCATTAATCCACCTTATATTGTTTCATCTAACTTATCTGTTTTGAATACAAATGTTGCTGAATCGGAATCGTTACCTACAAACGCATACATATATTCAACGTTTAAGCCTTTATTATTGATTTTAGAAAGAGTTTCTGAAAGCCCGCCCGGCTTATTAGGGATTTTAACAGCCATAACATCATTTATCCCAACAACAACACCGATATCATTAAGCACTTTCTTAGCCTTGTCAGGATCGTCTACTATAAGTCTTAATATACCGAATTCGCTTGCATCTGCTAAAGATAACGCACTGATATCTATTCCTGCATTTCCAAGCGCATCAATAATTGCTGATGTACGACCTTTTTTGTTTTCTACGAAAACAGAAATCTGTTTAATTAACATAACAAAACCTCCTAATTAAGCTTACGGTTATCTATAACTCTTTTAGCTTTTCCTTCGCTTCTTACAATAGTTTTCGGGTTAACAAGATGTACTTTTGCACCGATGCCTAAAGTACTTCTTATTTTTTCTGTTATTTTCTTTTCAACCGACTGTATTGTTTTAATATCATCGGCAAAAATACTGTCGCTCATTTCAACATTAACATCAAGGGTATCTGTATTGTTAACACGGTCAACAACTATCTGATAGTTTGGTGTAACGTCGCCGCCGATATTCAAAAGAACTTCTTCAATCTGAGACGGGAATACATTAACACCTCTTATGATAAGCATATCATCGCTTCTTCCCTTGGGCTTATTCATTCTTAAAAATGTTCTTCCGCAAGCACATTTCTCATAATTTAATGAACAAAGATCACGGGTTCTGTATCTTATCATAGGCATACCCTCTTTTGTGATGGTAGTAAATACCAGTTCACCAAAAGAACCATCCGGAAGAACTTCACCTGTATCAGGATCTATTATTTCTGCTATGAACATATCCTCACAAACATGCATGCCCTTCTGGCACTCACACTCATAGCTTACACCCGGACCCATAATTTCAGATAGTCCGTACACATCATACGCTTTAAGTCCCAGCGACTCCTCAATCTTGCGTCTCATATCCTCCGTCCATGGTTCTGCACCGAAGATACCTGCCTTAAGCTTTATCTTGTCTCTGAGTCCTGCCTCGTTTACCGCCTCGCCAAGATACATAGCATATGACGGGGTACAGCAAAGAATTGTAGAGCCGAAATCCGCCATTGTATTTATCTGTCTTGCAGTATTACCCGACGACATCGGAATAACAGTTGCACCAAGCTTTTCGCCGCCGCCATGAGCACCAAGACCTCCTGTAAAAAGTCCGTATCCGTATGATACATGAACAATATCCTCATCTGTTCCACCTACTGCAACAATCTGTCTTGCCATACAGGTTGCCCAATCGTCCAAGTCCTTGTCGGTATAGCCGACAACAATCTGCTTACCCGTTGTTCCCGATGATGCGTGAATTCTGGTTATGTTCTTAAGCGGCTCTGCAAACAAGCCATAGGGATAGTAGTCCCTCAAATCCTGCTTGTACGAAAAGGGCAGCTTGTGCAAATCCTCTACACCGTGAATATCCTCTGGCTTCAAACCCATTTCATCCATACGAGTTCTGAAAAGCTCAACCCTTTCGTACATTCTCTTTACCTGCCAGATGAGCCGCTCGCTCTGGAGCTTCTTAATCTCATTTCTGGACATACACTCGATTTCTTTCTGATAATATCCCATTTTTTTGCTCCTTATATTAACCTAAATTATATCCCATTTCAAAAGCTTTAAGATTTGACTCGAGGAACTTCTCGGGTGTCGAGGTTTTAATCGTCTCAACCCATTTTTCGTACGGAATTTCTGTATTCTTCGCCATAAGACCAATAAGCACCACATTTACCGCCTTTAAGTTTCCTGCCTCTTTGGCATACTTTAGCGCATCAACCGTGACAATATCAATCTTTTCTGAGAGCTTACCCTCGATATTCTCAGGGTATTTCATCGCACCCGTAACTACCGGCATCGGGTCAATCTCCTGACTGTTTATAAGCATCTTTCCGCCCTTTTTGAGATAGGGAAGTGCGCGGTAAGCCTCCAGCATCTCAAACGCAAGAATAATATCCGCCTCACCTCTGTCTATAATCGGTGAATAAACCTTATCGCCAAACTTTACATATGTAACAACACTGCCGCCTCTCTGGCTCATTCCGTGAACCTCAGACACCTTTACATCATAACCTTCATTTACAACGGTGTTTCCAAGTATTCGGCTGGCAAGAAGGGTTCCCTGACCGCCAACACCTACAATCATTATATTCATAAGCTTAGTCCTCCTTCTCCATAGCGCCGAACGGACATACATTAAAGCAAAGTCCGCAGCCGTTACATTGTGTTTCGTCGATAACTATTCTCTCACCGTCAAAGGAAATCGCAGGACATCCCAGCTTTAAGCACATTTTACATTTTTTGCAGTTATCGTTAACTTTGCACTTGCCGCTATACTTGACGGATTTAAGGAGAGCACACGGACGCTGTGCTATAATAACAGACGGCTCCTCTCTCTCTGTCTCCTCACGGACAACTCTCTCAAATTCCTTTATATCAAACGGGTCGGCAACAACCACATTATTAACACCTATTGACTTACAAAGAGATACAAGATTAACCTGAACCGTCTCCTCGCCCCTTATGGTGTAACCCGTGGTCGGGTTATCCTGATGTCCTGTCATACCCGTGATTGAGTTATCGAGAATTATTACGGTGTTCGCACCCTTGTTGTAAACGATATCAACAAGACCTGTAATACCAGAGTGCATAAATGTTGAATCACCTATGACAGAGACAAGCTTTTTGTTAAACTCAGCACCTCTTGCTTTTGCCATACCGTGAGCCGCACTTACAGATGCACCCATACAGATTGTTGTATCAACGCTTGCAAGCGGAGCAACAGCACCGAGTGTATAGCATCCGATATCGCCCGAAACGGTAAGCCCAAGCTTTTTAAGTACATAGAATGTACCACGGTGAGGACATCCCGCACACATAACAGGAGGTCTAACGGGTATCTGTTCATCAACCGTCTCAAACTCGGCAGACTTTTCATCAAACACAGCCGAAGCAATCATAGACGGTGTATACTCGCCAAGAAGCGTAAACTTCTCCTTGCCGATAACATCTACCCCAAGAGCCTTACAATGCTCCTCGATTACGGGGTCAAGTTCCTCTACGACATAAACCTTATCGCACTTTGCCGCAAAATCACGGATAAGCTTTTCAGGCAATGGATAAACCATACCAAGCTTTAAGTAATTCACTCTGTCGCCGAGTGCTTCTCTTGCGTACATATATGCAATTCCCGATGTAATAACGCCGATTTTACTGTCGTTATCCTCTACGGTGTTGAACTCACAGCCTTCTGCGTATTCCTTCAATGCCTCGATACGCTTTTCAACCTCAACATGACGGACAACCGCCTTTGCAGGCATCATTACATACTTATCTATATTTTTCTCATAAGGCTTTAAATCAACCTTTGTCGGCTCTTCCTCCTCAACAAGACTCTGAGAGTGCGAAACTCTGGTAGAGAGTCTTAAGAAAACGGGAGTGTCAAACTTCTCGCTTAGTTCATAAGCCGCCTTTGTATATGACTTACATTCAGCAGAATCCGCAGGCTCAAGCATCGCAATCTTTGATGCCTTTGCATAATGACGGGAATCCTGTTCATTCTGAGACGAGTGCATACCGGGGTCATCCGCAACACAGAAAACAAGTCCGCCGTTTACGCCTGTATAGCTCACCGTGAATACGGGGTCTGCCATAACATTAAGACCTACATGCTTCATACATGACATACTTCTCGCACCTGCGATTGATGCACCGATTGCAACCTCTGCCGCAACCTTTTCGTTAGGTGACCACTCTGCATAAATCTCATCGTACTTTACGATATTTTCGGTGATTTCCGTACTTGGTGTACCCGGATATGAGGCAACAACCGAAACACCTGCCTCATACGCACCGCGTGCAACCGCCGCGTTTCCGAGCATTAACTTTTTCATTAATAATCATTCCTTCCTAAACTAAAGCAAAACAGGATTTGAGCATATACGCCAAACCCTGTTTTTGTCTCACATCAGCATATAGAAATATTGTAACATATTTCTTTTGCCAATGCAACTGTTTTTTATTAAAACTATCTATCCTCTTATCTGAGTTTCGACAAGACTTTCGCCGCAGTAAATCTCGCGAAGTCTCGGCTTTTCTATCTTACCGGTGGGATTTCTCGGCACATCAGCAAAGATTATCTTCTTGGGACGCTTGTATCTGGGGAGGTCTAAACAGAAGTCCTCAACATCCTCTTCTGTCATTGTCATACCCTCTTTTACCTCGATGATAGCCGCCGTAATCTCACCCAAACGCTTATCGGGCAGTCCGATAACAGCAACATCCTTAATTGCCTGACACGAACGGAGGAAATCCTCAATCTGTACAGGATAGATATTCTCACCGCCCGAGATAATAACATCCTTCTTGCGGTCTACAAGATATATAAATCCGTCCTCGTCCTCCTGTGCCATGTCACCCGTAAACAGCCAGCCGTCTGCCAAAACCTCAGCCGTTGCCTTTTCGTCATTGAAGTAACATTCCATAACACCGGGGCCCTTGACAGCAAGCTCACCAACCTCGCCCCTCGCTACTGTATTGCGATGCTCGTCAACAATTTTAATCTCCCATCCGTAGCCTGCCTTTCCGATTGCACCAACCTTGTGTATATTTTCAACACCAAGGTGAACGCAGCCGGGGCCTATCGACTCTGAGAGTCCGTAGTTTGTATCATAGTCATGGTTCGGGAATACACTCTTCCATCTCTTGATAAGACTTGGCGGAACGGGCTGTGCACCGATGTGCATAAGTCTCCATTGCGACAGCTCATAATCATCAAGATTTATATCTCCGCGGTCAATACTGTCTAATATATCCTGTGCCCACGGAACAAGCAGCCAAACAATAGTACACTTTTCTTCTGACACAGTTCTTATTATCCACTCAGGCTTGATACCCTTTAAGAGAACCGCACGGCTGCCTGCAAGAAGGCTTCCGAACCAATGCATCTTTGCACCCGTATGATAGAGCGGAGGTATGCAAAGGAATGTATCCTCCCTTGACTGTCCGTGGTGGTTTTGCTCAACTCTGCAGGAGTGTATTAAGCTTCTGTGCTTGTGAACAATCGCCTTGGGGAAGCCTGTCGTTCCTGACGAGAAGTATATCGCCGCATCATCATCTTCAGAAAGTGTAATCTCGGGGGATTTTGCGGTACAATATGTAACAAGCTTATCGTAGCTCTCTGCAAATGTAGGACAATCCTCTCCCACATAGAAAGTATACTTAACTCTTTTAAGTCTGTTGCAGATAGACTCCACTCGGCCGATAAACTCAGGACCGAATATAAGCACATCAGCCTCCGCAAGCTCCACACAATACTTAATTTCATCTGCCGTATAACGGTAGTTGAGCGGAACCGCCATAGCACCCGTCTTTAATATTCCAAAGTATATAGGCAGCCATTCCAAACAGTTCATCAGAAGTATTGCTACCTTGTCTCCCTTTTTAATACCTCGGCTGAGCAAAAGGTTGGCAAAGCGGTTTGCCTTTTTATTAAACTCACCCCATGTAATTTCGGTACGAAAGGCATCATTGTGACTGCTTTCTATAAGAGAATATTCCTGCCATGTGAGCCTTTTGGGCGCATCCTGCGGCGGATTTATCTCAACGAGGCTGACCTCTTCTTTATATAATTCCGCATTTCTTTCGAGTAATTCCGTTATAACCATTTTTCTATCTCACCTTTTTATTATATTATACTCCTAAGCTTTCTTTTTTACGAACACTAACCTGCTCCTCATAGCAGCTGAATGTATCTTCAACAAACTGAGCATCAGGTTTCTTTGTGAACAAGCTTACAACCGGTACAATTACAAGACCCGCAAGCATTGCAAAGGCACCGCAGTTAATGGGTGACTGTAAAATTGTCGGGAATGATGTTCTGAACAACATATTGAGCACCATAATTCCTGCACCGAATACGATTGTAACATAAGCTGATGCTTTGGTTGCCCTCTTGCTATATAATCCGTAAAGGAAAGGAGCAAGAAAAGCACCGGCAAGAGCACCCCAGGATACGCCCATAAGCTGTGCAATAAAGTTATTTGCACTCTTTACCTGAATTATAGCTATAACCGCTGAAATCGCAATAAATACAGCGATTAAAATTCTCATAACCAATACTTGTTTCTTCTCACTCATATTCTTGACAATGTTATCCTTGATAAGGTCAAGGGTAAGAGTAGAGCTTGAAGCCATAACAAGTGATGAAAGTGTTGACATTGATGCCGAAAGCACCAAAACTATAACAACTGCAATTAAAATATCAGGCAAATTATTAAGCATAGCAGGAATAATAGCATCGTAAACTATTGCACCCTGTGCATTTGTAATATTCTGAACATCAACAATTCTTCCAAAACCACCGAGGAAGTAACAACCGCCGGCAACAATAAGTGCAAACACTGTAGAGATTATGGTTCCCTTTGTAATTGATTTTTCGTCCTTTATTGCGTAGAACTTCTGAACCATCTGCGGAAGTCCCCATGTACCAAGAGATGTAAGAATAACAACCCCTAAAAGTTCAAGAGGAGCAGGTCCAAAGAACGAAGCAAACACTCCGGGAGTTGATGATACAGAAGCATCCTCAACCTGTGCAAGTGCATTGAGCGAACCCATAAATCCGCCGTTTAAATTAAGCACAGCTGCAACAACAGCAATAATACCGAAAAGCATTATAAGACCTTGGATAAAGTCGTTAATAGCCGTTGCCATATATCCGCCCGCAACAACATAAATACCTGTAAGTGCCGCCATCACTATAACGCAAATTGCATAATCAATCCCAAACGCCATTTCAAAAAGTCTTGAAAGGCCGTTATAGAGTGATGCTGTGTACGGAATAAGGAAAATAAAGATTATAATCGAAGATACAATCTTTAATGCATTGCTTTCATAACGCTTTCCGAAAAATTCCGGCATAGTTGAGCTTTGCAAATGCTGTGTCATAAGTCTTGTTCTTCTGCCGAGAACAGCCCATGCAAGAAGTGAACCGAGAACCGCATTACCAATACCTATCCATGTTGATGCAATACCAAACTTCCAGCCAAACTGTCCTGCATAACCTACAAAAATTACAGCCGAGAAGTATGATGTTCCGTAAGCAAAAGCTGTAAGCCACGGACCTACGCTTCGGCCTCCCAATACAAAGCCGCTTACATCCGTTGCGTGTCTTCTGCACTGAACGCCAACGATAATCATAATCGCAAAGAAAATTACCAACAACCCTAACTTCATTACCATTTTACATCTACCCTTTCTTTTATATTATTTGGGCATTAAAAAATGCCCTTTTTACACTAAGGGCATAAAAAACGCCCTCACAAGTTATGAGGGCGAATAAATCGCGGTACCACCTCATTTTGTTGTATCCTCACAGATACAACCTCGTCGAGTACGGCATAAGGTTACATGCTTATACTCTTCTGCTGTAACGGGCAGACCCGTCGTATCCTACTTAATCCAAAATACCTGTATACCGATATTTTAGATGTTCAGCACGCAGCTCACAGAATGTATTCAGATGATACCAACTCACTGTCTCGCAGCAACCGACAGCTCTCTTTGGAATTTATGTATCAACCTACTTGTTTCCGGTCCTCGCCTTTATTATTTTTTTACATAATTATAATCCTTTTATCAAAATTTGTCAAGTACTTATTTTTAAAATTATTTTCCAAACAAAACCAAAGAGCCATGCATAATTGCACGGCTCTTTAGTTTAGCTTATATTAGCCTCTGTTCTGAATATCCTGCTCGTACTTCTCAATCATCTTCTTGACCATCTGACCGCCGATAGAACCTGCCTGTCTTGAAGTAAGGTCACCGTTGTAGCCCTTGTTGAGAGTTACACCTACCTCGCTTGCTGCCTCCATCTTGAACTGCTCCATTGCAGCCTTAGCCTGAGGTACTACATAGTTATTACTGCTTTTGCTGTTAGACATTTTTTTCACTCCTTTATAATTTAATAAATTTGTTACGATTATATTTTGAAGCCAAATCCGTTTTCTTATACTGACAATATGAGGAAGTTTATAATATACCGTCGATTTTTGCGGATATTAGGCTTCTGTAACATATAATTCCCGAATTTTATAAAAATATTTTTATAATTACCACTTGCAAGAACTTAACTGTTATGGTAAAATTTATTTATATCGTATTAGTTTTGCATTTTTATGCAATAATATAATTATTAGGAGTGATATATGATGCAAAAAAACATTACATTTGATTACACAAAAGCGCTTGATTTTTTCAGCAAAGATGAAATCACGGCTCTTTCGGCGCAGGTATCCGTCGCACATTCCGCTATCCGCAACAAGGATGCAGCAGGAAACGACTTTTTAGGCTGGGTTGACCTTCCCGTAAATTATGATAAAGATGAATTTTCACGAATAAAGGCAGCAGCCGAAAAGATTAGAAACAACTCAGATGTTTTAATCGTTATCGGTATCGGCGGTTCATACCTTGGTGCAAAGGCGGCAATCGACTTTGTTACAGGTCCGTTTTATAACTATACCGCAAAGACACAGATTATATTCGCAGGAAACAACATAAGCCCGAACTACCTCAATTCTATTCTTGAATGTATTGATGGCAAGGATGTTTCTGTCAATGTAATCTCAAAGTCTGGAACCACAACCGAGCCTGCTATTGCTTTCCGCGTTTTCAAGAAATATCTTGAGGATAAGTATGGAAAAGAAGGCGCAAAAGAGAGAATTTTTGCCACAACCGACAAGGCAAAGGGTGCTCTCAAAAACCTTGCCGACAGCGAGGGATATGAGACATTCGTTGTCCCCGATGATGTTGGCGGAAGATTTTCCGTTTTAACTGCTGTCGGTCTTCTTCCTATTGCTGTTTGCGGAGCAGACATTGACGCTATGATGCAAGGTGCGGCTGATGCACGCGAGATGTATGCAGACGATAACCTTGAATCTAACGAATGTTACCAATATGCGACTGTAAGAAATATTCTCCACCGCAAGGGCAAGGATATTGAGATGATGGTAAACTATGACCCTGAGCTTCAGTACTTTACCGAATGGTGGAAACAGCTCTACGGCGAGAGCGAGGGCAAGGACCAGAAGGGTATCTTCCCTGCAGGCGTTTGCTTCTCGACTGACCTTCATTCAATGGGACAGTATATCCAGGACGGCAGACGAATGATGTTTGAAACTGTTCTTTATGTTGAGAATTCAAAGACTGATGTTATAATCGGGGAAGATGCTGACAATGTTGACGGACTTAACTTCCTCGCAGGACGCGGAATGGATTTTGTCAACAAGAAGGCTTTTGAGGGTACATTCTTAGCTCACACCGACGGCGGTGTTCCCAATCTTATTATAAAGCTTAAATCGCTTGACGAGTATACCTTCGGTCAGCTCGTTTACTTCTTTGAGAAGGCTTGCGGAATAAGCGGTTACATGCTCGGGGTAAATCCCTTTAACCAGCCGGGTGTTGAAAGCTATAAAAAGAACATGTTTGCACTCCTCGGCAAGCCCGGTTATGAGGCTGAAAAAGCAATTCTTGAGGAAAGATTAAGCAAATAGTACAAAAGTTTCGAATATATTTTAAAATAATAGAAAAATTTTAAAAAAACTATTGTTTAAATCCGTAATTTATGT
>JAZUCQ010000061.1:0-2831 GCA_045639145.1 Clostridia bacterium
GATTATCCGTGAGCTTCGCGGCGAGAAGATTGACATAATCAGATACAGCGAAAATCCTGCGGAGTATGTTGCAAACGCACTCAGCCCTGCTGAGGTTCTCTCGATTGATGTTGACGAGGACAAGAAGATGTGTTCTGTAACCGTTCCCGAGGACCAGCTTTCACTTGCAATCGGCAGAGAGGGACAGAATGTTCGTCTTGCTGCAAGACTTACAGGCTGGAAGATAGATATTACGGCTGCAGCTAAGAGCGAAGAAGCTGTCGGAGATGAGGAATAATGGTTCTTCAAAGAATGTGTGCCGTGTGCAGAGAACGGAAAGAAAAGGGCGAGCTTTTAAGGATTGTCAGGGGAGCTGACGGAAGTATCAGCATTGACAAAAGCGGAAAGATGCCCGGCAGAGGTGCATATATTTGTAAAAAATACGAATGTATGCAAAATGCAGGCAAACGCCGCGTGCTTGAGCGTTCGTTCTCGTGCAGGATTGACGGTGATATTTACAAGGAATTAACGGAACTTAGCGATGATTATAAAGATTAAAGATGAATACCCAAGAATATGGGGGACGCTTTCGCTTGCGATGAAGGCAGGAGCCTTGGCGGTAGGTGAGGGCAGAGCCCGTGATGCTATCCGAATGGGAAAGGCATCATTGATTATTCTGTCGGGTGATGCGTCGGCAAACACAGAAAAAAGGTTTTCGGATATGGGAAGCTTCCGCAATCTGCCCGTTTTGTCGATAGCGGACAGATTTGCTCTCGGCAGAGCAATAGGACGGGAATTTGCGGTTGTGACAGCGGTTTGCAACCAAGGATTTGCGGACAGTATTATGAAAATTCTTTTGGCGGACGATTTAAAATAAAATTCAGGAAAGGACGATAAAACATATGGAAAAAATAAGAGCATATGAGCTTTCAAAGGCATTTGGCTTTCCGAGCAAGGAAATAGTAAAGGTGCTCCACGATTACGGAGTTTCGACAAAAAATCATATGAGCGCACTTTCTGAGTATGAATTGGATGTTATTTTTGAATACTATACTCAGAAAAATCAAGTAAGCGATTTTTCAATCTATGACGAGAAAAAGCAGGAGGAACCTGCACCTGAGGTTCAGGCGGCTGAGGAAGAGACTGAGACACCCGAGGTTGAAATTGAAATCGGCAGAAAGGTAAGAACGGTAGACACACGAGTTAATACTGTTGATATAAGCAGAATTGATGATGAAAAGATTGAGGAGCTTATTCCCGATAATGTAAAGGAAACGGGCAGCAAAAAGCAGAAGATTAATCAGAAGAAAAAGCAGAAACAGATGGGCACCAAGCAAAAGCCGTCACCCGAGGATGCACTTTTGCATAAAGGTACCAAGAAGGAGAAGAAGGAAGAAAAGCTTCATGTTCTCATTCCTGATGAAATCACTGTCGGCGAGCTTGCAGAGAGAATGAAAAAGCCTGCAACCGAGATAATTAAAAAGCTGATGCTCCTTGGAATTATGGCATCCGTAAACGAGAATATCGACTTTGATACCGCATCTCTTATCGTAGAGGAGATGGGTGCAACATTTGAAAAGGAGATTATTTTAACCGAAGAGGATAAGCTGTTTAACGATGTAGAGGATACCCCCGAGCAGCTCCAGCCACGCTCGCCCGTTGTTGTTGTAATGGGACATGTTGACCACGGTAAGACATCACTTCTTGACTACATCAGAAAGTCAAATGTAACAAGCGGAGAGTTCGGCGGAATTACACAGCATATCGGTGCACACCGCGTCAGAGTCGGCGACAAGAAGATTACCTTCCTCGATACTCCCGGACATGAGGCATTTACTGCTATGCGTGCCCGTGGTGCTATGGTTACGGATATCGCAATTCTGGTTGTTGCGGCAGACGACGGAATTATGCCCCAGACGGTTGAGGCTATTAACCACGCAAGAGCGGCAGAGGTTTCTATCATTGTTGCAATCAACAAGATTGATAAAGAGGGTGCAAACCCCGACAGAGTTAAGCAGGAGCTTACCGAGCACGGTCTCGTTCCCGAGGAATGGGGCGGAGACACCACTTGCGTTGAGGTTTCGGCAAAGCAGGGAACAAACATCGACTCTCTGCTTGACATGGTTCTTCTTGTTGCAGAAATGAGAGAACTCAAAGCAAATCCTGACAGAGCCGCAAAGGGTACAGTTATCGAGTCAAAGCTTGACAAGGGCAGAGGTCCTGTTGCGACCGTGCTTGTGCAGAACGGTACGCTTAAGGTTGGCGATATAGTTGTTGCAGGTATGGCAGTCGGCCGTGTCCGTGCAATGAATGACGATAAGGGCAGAAATGTTAAAAAGGCAGGTCCTTCTATCCCTGTTGAGATACTTGGTTTATCCGAGGTTCCCGAGGGCGGCGACCTGTTCTACGCAGTAGATGACGAGCGTAAAGCCCGTGAGGTTGTAGAGGCAAGAAAGTTCAAGGAAAAGCAGAGCAGACAGCAGAAAGCAAGTGCGATTTCGCTTGATAACCTCTTTGAGCATATCGAGGCAGGCAAGATGAAGGAGCTTAACATAATCGTTAAGGCTGATGTTCAGGGCAGCGTTGAGGCGGTTTCGCAGTCGCTCGGCAGAATTTCCAACGAGGAGGTCAGAGTTAATGTTATTCACGGTGCAGTAGGTGCTGTTACCGAGTCTGACATTATGCTTGCAAGCGCATCAAATGCAATTATTGTCGGCTTTAATGTTCGCCCGACTCCCGGTGCGACGGTTGCGGCTGAAAACTCAGAGGTTGATGTAAGACTTTACAGAGTAATCTATGACGCTATCGAGGATATCGAAAAGGCGCTCAAGGGTATGCTTGAGCCTACATTC
>JAZUCQ010000062.1:0-15465 GCA_045639145.1 Clostridia bacterium
TCGGCGAAGGCGATAATATAGAATTACCGGTAGAGAGCCTTGCCGAACAAATGGGGACTATCAATTACGAAATCCTTTGTATGATTGGCAAGAGAATACCGAGAATTTACCTTAAAGACGGGATAAGAACAAAATCACATAACTATCTCCTGGATTCTCCTGTTTCGGATTGATTTTTATGGCTTGCCGTACATAATCACATATTCGTTTGCCACAGGTTTGTCCTTTGATTATGTACCAAAACAAGTTAATCCGCGTATAATGCCAATGAGAGCAAAGGATACAATCTAATTTGCGGAGCGTGAATGTTTTGGTAGTAAAAAGAGGAGATATATATTATGCTGATTTAAGTCCCGTAATCGGCTCGGAGCAGGGTGGTGTCCGTCCTGTGTTGATTATTCAGAATGACATAGGAAACAGATACAGCCCCACAGTAATTGCGACCGCCATTACATCTCAGATTAACAAAGCCAAAATGCCGACACATATCGAAATTGATGCAGGCGGCTTTGGACTCTCTAAGGACTCGGTTGTGCTCGCTGAGCAGATACGGACTATTGACAAAAGAAGATTAAAAGAAAAAATCGGTCACATAGACGGAAGTCTGATGGATAGAGTAAATGAAGCATTGGAAATTTCGTTCGGTCTGACCTGATGACTGTATTTTATGGTAAATTATTTATGACTTTATATAAAACATAGGAGGATGTACTATGAAAAACGGAGGATTTTTGAAATTCGCAATTATAGCAGGTTTGTGCCTTGTGCTTGCCTTCAGCTCGGTTGTTTTCTCGGAGCCGGGCGGCACAGATGACCCGGTTGTAACCAAGAGCTACATTGTAGACAAGGTTGTTCCCGACATCAAAGCGTATGTTGACCAACAGCTTGGAATTGCCGCATCTGACGGTACAGTTACCGCAAGACCGAGCAGCTTTGTTGTTGTAAACCTTACAGCAGGGCAGAGCGTTATCGGCGAAGCAGGTACAGAGCTTATTTTGCGTATGGGCAAGGGTACAATTATCGCAACCCAAAAGGGCGGACTTGCCGATACAACCGCAGGCTATGACCTGGCAGACGGAACACCGATGCCGTCTAACCACCTCTTGATTATACCCGTTGCAGATGGCAGAGGCTTTGAGGCAACTACCGATGCAATCGTAATGGTAAAGGGTGGATATACGGTTAAATAGAGTTCATAAAGGGCACCGAAAGGTGCCCTTTTATTTTGGTACAAGCAAACTCTTGACATCAGGATTATATTGGGTGTATAATATTTCGGTACTAATTTATATAGGAAGTGATAAGTATGAAATACATAGTAGTTTTAATCGACGGTGCGGCAGACACTCCCGTGCCCGAGCTTGGAGGCAAAACCCCTCTTGAGGCGGCAAAAAAGCCGAACATTGACGCTATTGCAAAATGCGCTGAGGTTGGTATGGTAACAACTGTTCCCGAGGGATTTCCCCCCGGCAGCGATGTAGCAAACCTTGCAGTTTTCGGTTATGACCCACAGAGATATTACACGGGTCGTTCACCCCTTGAGGCGGCTTCTATCGGTATTCCGCTAAAGCTTTCGGACACAACCTTCCGTGCAAATGTTGTAACCCTCTCCGATGAGGAAAATTACGCTGACAAAACAATGGTCGATTACAGCTCCGATGAGATTTCAACCGAAGAGGCTCACATACTTATAAAGGCAGTAAATGACGCCCTTGGCTGTGAGGAATACGAATTCTTCGGCGGCACAAGCTACCGTCATCTTCTCGTTTGGCACAACAAGGAGAATAAATTTTCACTCACACCTCCCCACGATATTTCGGGTAGGGTAGTCGGTGAATATCTGCCAAAGGACGAGGTTCTTCTCTCACTTATGCAAAAGAGCTATGACATCTTAAAGGACCACCCCGTAAACCTTGACAGAATTAAAAGAGGTCTGCATCCCGCAAACTCCGTTTGGATTTGGGGCAACGGAACAAAGCCTGACCTTGATACATATGAAGAGAAGTTCGGCGTATCAGGAACAGTTATTTCAGCCGTTGACCTTATAAAAGGAATAGGACAGTGTGCAGGACTTAATGTTCCCGAGGTTGAAGGTGTAACAGGAACTGTTCACACAAACTTTGAGGGCAAGGCAGAAGCCGCAATAAATGCACTTAAAGGCGGCTCTGACTTTATATATGTTCATTTAGAGGCGGCGGACGAAGCAGGACACAGAAAGGAAATCGACAACAAGGTTCGTGCAATCGAGCTTATAGACGAGAAGATTGTTGCGCCCATCGTTGATTACCTGAAGACAAGCGGCGAAGAATTCAACATGCTGATTATGCCTGACCACCCTACACCTCTTGATATTATGACACATACATCTGACCCGATACCCTATATTCTTTACGAGAGCAAAAATGAGCAGGCATCAGGCGTTGAGTCATACACCGAGAAGAATGCAAAGGCTACAGGCAAGTACACCGAGCATGGCTACACACTTATGAACAGACTTCTTTGCAGATAATTTTAAATGATTTTAAAATAATGCTTGCAATTCTATCTAAACTTTGATATTATAAAGGGTGGTGTCAAAAGCACCGTCACAACATTTTGAAATGAGGGATATATTATGCCAACAAAGGTTGTTATCGGCGCTCAGTGGGGCGACGAAGGCAAAGGCAAAACAATTGATATTCTTGCCGCAAAATCTGATATCGTAGTGAGAACCTCCGGAGGAAACAATGCAGGCCACACAATCGAGGCAGACGGCATCACATACAAGCTTCATCTTATGCCGTCGGGAATTTTGAACCCCGAGACACTTAATATAATCGGTCTCGGCGTTGTTGTAGACCCCAAGGTTCTTCTTCAGGAGATTGACGGCATGGAGGAAAAAGGCATCAGCACAAAAAATCTTAAGATTGATGCAAGAGCGCATGTAATTATGCCATATCACATTGAGCTTGACGGTCTCTCCGAGGCTGCAAGAGGCAAGGGCGACATAGGTACAACCAAAAAAGGAATAGGTCCCTGCTACATGGACAAGGCTGAACGCTGCGGCATTCGTATGTGCGACCTTATTAACCCCGACAAGTTCCGCAGCATGGTATGCGAAAATCTTAAAATCAAGAATAAGATTATTGAGCTTGTATACGGCGGCAAGCCTTTTGATGCAGAAGACATCATCAGCGAATACTCAGAGTACGCAAAGCGTCTCGCACCTTATGTTGCAGATACCACTCCTATGCTTTATGATGGCATAAAGAGCGGAAAAGAGGTTTTATTTGAGGGTGCACAGGGAATACTTTTAGATATCGGTCTTGGAACATATCCCTATGTTACATCTTCTCACCCCATTTCGGGCGGTGTTTGCATAGGCAGCGGTATCGGTCCTACCTTGATTGACGAGTGTATCGGTATAATGAAGGGTTACACTACAAGAGTAGGTAATGGTCCCTTCCCTACCGAGCTTGACGATGAGATTGGCGAGCAAATTCGTCAGAACGGTCATGAGTTCGGTACTACCACCGGCAGACCGAGAAGAACAGGCTGGTTCGATGCAGTGATTGCAAGATATGCTGTAAGAACAAGCTCTCTTACTTCTATTGTTTTAAACAAGATTGACCCGCTTGGCGGCATTGGCAAAATCAAAATCTGTGTTGCATACGACAAGAACGGAACCGTTCTCAATGACTTCCCGCCAACTCTTGAGGAGCTTGCAGAGTGCACTCCCATTTACGAGGAGCTTGACGGTTGGGATGAGGATATCAGCGACATCAAGGAATTTGACAAGCTTCCTGTTGCTGCTCAGAAGTATGTTCGCCGTGTTGAGGAGCTTTGCGGCTGCAAGGTTTCATCAATCGGTGTAGGTCCCGGACGCGACCAGAATATAGAGCTTTAGTTTATGACATACAGCACACTTTATTTGGCTCACAATAAGGTGCTGATTTAAAAGTGAGCCGGAAAGGTATGGTGTTTTTATATGGCAGAGGCAAAAGCTAAAACAAAGGCACAATCAAGCGAAAACCAGATGCTCACATATAACGGCAAACCTCTCCTCCGCTGCGGTAATGAGATATATTACGGCAGTCCCGAGGATAAGTATGTTGTTATATTCAGACTTGAGGATCAGGAGCCGCTTGAAGATTTGCAGATTGCAAAAAGAGTTATAATCGAGCTTAAAACCAACGAGGGTAAGCGTTCTCAGCTTATTCGTCAGGCAGAGCGTGACGGTCTTTACAAGGCATTTGATATTGGTATGTTCTGGCTTGAGCAGGCGCTTGAGAACGGCTGATAAAACAATAAAAATAAGGAGATTTATACACATGAATAAAAATGTTCACGAGATGAATCATCCCTTGATTATGCACAAAATATCTATGCTTCGGGATAAGGATACTCCTACAAAGGATTTTCGCGAGCTTATATATGAGATTTCACTGCTTATGGGCTACGAGGCAACCCGTGACCTTGGTACAATAACCCGTCCTGTCACAACACCTCTTTGCGAGACAACAGGGACCTTTATTTCAAAGCAGGTTGCACTTGTTCCTGTACTCCGTGCAGGACTTGGAATGGTTGATGCGCTTATGAGTCTTATTCCCGCCGCAAAGGTTGGACATATCGGTCTCTATCGCGACCATGATACCCATGAACCTGTTGAATATTACTGCAAACTGCCGACAGATGTATCAGAGCGTCAGGTTATAGTGCTTGACCCAATGCTGGCGACGGGCGGCAGTGCAAGTGCTGCTATTGATTTTATCAAAAAGCGCGGTGCAACCAAAATTAAGCTTATGTGCATCATAGCCGCACCCGAGGGTATTGAGTCTGTTATGAATTCGCATCCCGACATTGAACTGTTCTGCGGTGCGATTGACGAACGGTTAAATAATGATTGCTATATTGTCCCCGGTCTCGGTGACGCAGGCGACCGACTGTTCGGCACATTATAATTGTAAAAAAGTGTTTAATTAAACACCTCAACCCCTTGCCCCCAATCTTGGGGGATTAAGGTACACTTTGTTTGTAATTTAGGAAATTACAACTTAAAATTAGTAATTTCCTAAAAGATAAAAAACTCCCCTTGTCAGGGGAGTTTTTCGTTTATAATACTTTTCTTAAAAATTCTTTTGTTCTTTCATTTTGGCTGTTATTGAATATCTGCTCGGGGGTTCCTTCCTCCATTATATATCCGCCGTCCATAAACAGAACACGGTCTGAAACCTCACGGGCAAATCCCATTTCGTGCGTTACAACAACCATTGTCATTCCTGCGTTTGCAAGGTCGGTCATAACCTCTAAAACCTCGCCTACCATCTCTGGGTCAAGTGCCGAGGTCGGCTCATCAAACAGCATTATCTCAGGCTCCATCGCAAGAGCACGGGCGATTGCAATTCTCTGCTTCTGTCCGCCCGACAGCTGTGCGGGGTATGCGTTTGCCTTGTCAAGAAGTCCAACCCTCTTCAAAAGCTCCTCCGCCTTTGCCTCTGCCTCATCACGGCTGAGTTTTTTTAATGCCATTGGCGCCATTGTGATATTTCCCATTACAGTTTTGTGCGGGAATAAATTAAACTGCTGAAAAACCATTCCCATCTTCTGACGAATTTTATTGATATCACTTCCATGCGCTGTAATTTCATCACCATCTATTACAATTTTTCCCTTGGTCGGAGTCTCCAACATATTAAGGCACCGCAAGAATGTACTTTTGCCCGAGCCTGAAGGTCCTATTACCGCCACCTTCTCACCCTTTGAGATATGCTGGTTTACTCCCTTAAGTACCTGAAGGTCGCCAAAATACTTGTGTAAATCCTCAACGAATATCACTCTTACGCAACCTCCTCTCCAGCCTTCCGAAAATCTTGGCAAGTGTAAATGTCATTATAAAGTAAAGCACTGCCGCCGTGATAAGCGGAAACCAAGCATTATATGTTCTGCTGGTAATCATACTTGCCACCTTTGTCAAATCCTCCATAGCGATATAACCTGCGATAGAGGTCTCTTTAAGCAATACAATAAACTCGCTTGTATATGTGGGAAGTGCAATCTTTATTGCCTGAGGCAGAACTATCTTCATTGTTGTCTGCAGATTAGAAAATCCAAGCGAGCGACCAGCCTCAATCTGTCCCTTGTCTACCGACTCAACACCGCCGCGGACAATCTCTGCCACATACGCCGCACTGTTCATACCAAATGCAATAGACGCAATAATCCACTTTGGTGCAGAAACAGACGCAAACACACCCATATACATAATCAAAAGCTGTACAGTTGTCGGAGTACCGCGGATAATCTCGATATACGCTTTAGCAGGGCCACGCAGCCACTTTACACTTGACATCTTCATAAATGCCAAAATAATACCCAGAACTGTACCAATCAAAATAGACGCAAGAGTAATTTGCAGAGTAACACCTAATCCTCCGAGCAGCATCTTCCATCTGTCTGCATAGATTAAATTTGTGTAAAACCCCTGAGAAAAACTCGTCCAAACCGATGATAACCAATCTAACATATATTCACCGCCTAACCTTACGGATTATTTCAAAAAAATAGCGGGAGATCAACAATCGGTCTCCCGCCTGATAGACTTTTGTCCGAAATTATTTATTTACAATTATTACCTGTGCTGCATTGTAATAATTGTCAGAGAAGTCAACCTGCTGTCTTCTCTCGTCATTTGCAGTCATACCTGCGATAACAAGGTCAACCTTGCCGCTGTTGAGTGCTGCAATAAGGCTGTCAAAAGCCATGTTCTCGATTACAAGCTCGCAATCCATAGCTCTTGCGATTTCCTTTGCAATTTCGATATCGTAGCCTACGATTTCGCCGTTGTCATCAAGATACTCAAACGGAGCAAACTCTGCATTTGTACCCATGATAAGCTTCATTTCGCCTGCAGGCTCTTCCTTTGCCGCAAGCTCAGCGAGCGCAGCTTCATCCTTGTCGATGTATGCCTTGCGGATAGTTTCAATCAAACCGCTCTCGGTAGCATCTGCAATAACCTTGTTTACAGTCTCTACCATCTCAGCACCGCCCTTAGGCATAGCGATTGCATACTGCTCTTCTGTAAGAACATCGGGAAGAATTGTAAGACCCTCGATTTCAGCAACCAAATCCTTTGCAACCTGGTCATCAATTACAACAGCATCAACCTTACCATTTTTAAGGTCCATAGCAGCGTCTACCGCTCTCTTAAAACGGGAAACCTCTGCACCCTCAACTTCGTCTGTAACATAAACATCTCCGGTTGTACCTTCCTGTACGGCAATCTTTGCACCTGCTAAATCCTCAACCGATGCAATTGTCTTGCCGTCTGTTCCGCCGCAGCCTGCAAGTACAGAAACTGCCAGTACAACGCACAATACAACTGTAAGCAACTTTTTCATTGTAAACTCCTCCTAAAAATTAATTATATTTAATATTACTGATATTTTACACCAATTCTAATCTTTTGTCAACAAGATTATATTCGCCTGCCGAGGACTTCAACACGCTCTCTCTTGTAGGTGTCAAAGCAATCGTTGTCGAGTGCAGCTCTTATCTCCGCCATCATATTGTTGTAAAAATAAAGGTTGTGAATTACCGCAAGACGCATCGCGAGCATTTCGTTCGCCTTAAACAAATGACGGATATATGCGCGGCTGAAGTCCCTGCAAGCAGGACAGCTGCAATTTACATCAAGTGGTTTATCATCACGCTCATACTTTGCATTTCTGATGTTTATAATTCCCTCTGAGGTAAATATTGTTCCGTGACGGGCATTTCTGCTCGGCATTACACAATCGAAAAAGTCCACCCCGCGGTCAACCGCCTCTAAGATATTTACGGGAGTTCCCACTCCCATAAGGTATCTCGGCTTATCCTTAGGCATAAACGGCTCTACTGCTTCGATTATCCGATACATATCCTCGGTGCTCTCTCCGACAGCAAGTCCTCCGATTGCATATCCCTCACACTCTATCTGTGTAATCTGCTTCATATGCTCTATACGCAAATCCTCATAGGTGCCGCCCTGATTTATACCAAACAGCATTTGCTTTTTATTAATCGTGCCGTCAAGAGAATTGAGCCTGTCCATCTCGCGTCTGCAACGCTCAAGCCAGCGCACCGTTCTCTGTGAGGATTGTGTTGCGTAATCCTTCTCACACGGGTTCTCGATACATTCATCAAATGCCATTGCGATAGTAGATGCAAGATTTGATTGTATCTGCATACTCTCCTCAGGTCCCATAAAGATTTTTCTGCCGTCTATATGCGAGGAAAAGTAAACACCCTCCTCCTTTATGTTGCGGAGCTTCGCAAGCGAAAACACCTGAAAACCACCGCTGTCAGTCAGTATCGGTCTGTCCCAGTTCATGAACTTATGAAGTCCGCCCATGTCACGGACAACCTCATCACCCGGACGAAGGTGCAGATGATATGTGTTGGAAAGCTCCACCTGACAGCCTATTTCGCGAAGTTCAGGTGCAGATACCGCACCCTTTATCGCAGCCGCCGTTCCTACATTCATAAAGACGGGGGTCTGAATTGTCCCGTGAACGGTCTCAAACTCTCCCCGTCTTGCAGTCCCTTGTTTTTTTATCAGTTTAAACATACATCACCTATTCCCCATTCTCTAATTCCTACCTAATAAGCATCGCATCGCCGAAGCTGAAAAATCTGTATTTTTCGTCAACCGCAGTTTTGTATGCCGAAAGCACATTTTCCTTGCCTGCAAATGCGGAAATTAACATCAGCAAGGTTGACTCGGGCAGATGGAAGTTTGTAATTATTCCGTCAACAGCCTTGAACTTATACCCCGGATATATAAAGATACTTGTATCACCCGATGCCGCACACATAGTTCCGTCAACATCGGCTACCGTCTCCAAAGTCCTGACCGAGGTTGTGCCAACCGCGATTATTCTTCCGCCTCTTTTTCGTGCGTTGTTTATCTTTTCCGCCGCCTCGGCAGTAATCTGATAAAACTCGCTGTGCATCAAGTGCTCTTCAACATTCTCAACCGAAACGGGGCGAAATGTTCCAAGTCCCACATGAAGGGTAAGATATGCGATGTCCACACCCTTTTGTTTTATCCTTTCAATCAGCTCGTTTGTAAAATGAAGTCCTGCCGTCGGTGCCGCCGCTGAACCCTCGATTTTTGAATACACAGTCTGGTATCTCTCACGGTCATTCAGCTTTTCTTTTATATAAGGCGGCAGGGGCATCTCCCCCAGCTTATCAAGTATTTCCTCCCATACGCCGTCATATTCAAATTTTACAATTCGGTTTCCATCTTCTATTACCTCAAGCACCTCTGCACGCAAAAGACCTCCGCCGAACTCAAAACGGCTGCCCGGTTTTGCCTTTTTGCCCGGACGAAGAATTACCTCCCACTTGTCAAGCTCAAGCCGCTTGAGTAAAAGGAATTCTATCTTTCCTCCGCTGCCCTCTTTTGCGCCATAAAGCCTTGCAGGGATAACCCTTGTGTTATTCATTACAAGACAGTCGCCCTCTTTGAGATAATCTGTTATATCATAAAAATGCTTATGCTCCGTCACTCCGTCCGCTCTGTCCATAACCATAAGTCTCGACGCGGTTCTGTCATCAAGCGGTGTCTGCGCAATCAACTCCTGCGGCAGTTCATAATAAAAATCTTTTGTAGTCATTCTGAGATTTTGCTCCTTAAAATCAATATGCGTTTTCCAAATTCGTTCCCGGGAAATAATGCAGAAGAATATCGACATAGCTGTGTCCTGCCTCAGCCATACCCTTTGCCCCGTACTGGCTCATTCCTATACCGTGTCCCCAGCCGACACCCTCAAACACAAATCCTGTATTCTCGCCTGCCTGAGACTCAGTTATCGTATATGTCTCCTGACTTACTCCATCACTTATATACATCTGTTTTCCGGAAAAAGTCGAAAGCCCGCTCCCCGTCAAAAGCACGAGTTCATTGAGCATCATATCAGCTGTGCTGTTGCCGTCGGTAACCCTGATTGACGGAACACTCTGTGCCGCCTCGCCATTACCTCTTACCGTGTACTGCTGGCTCTTTGTAACCGTGTTAAATATCGTTCTTGCTGCCTCGCGCTCAAATACCTTTGTTCCGTGAGTACCCTTAACCTCAAGCTTTAAAACTCTGTCATTTTCAGTATACTCCGTTGCTTTTATGCTCGTAACCGTACCGACATCGTAGCCTTTGTTTCTCATAATTGTCGACGCCTCATCAACCGTGAGTGAGCCTGTCCAGATACCATTTGTTACATTCGCGGTATCCTCGTAGCTATTGTCAACGCTTATCAGATACGGAACCTTGTTTCCCCATACATTCTCTACATCCTCTGTTCTGTCGCCTGCCGCCGCACTGTAATAAAGCTCTGCAAGCTCCCCTTTATAGGTAAGAACCTGATTTGCAGTATCATCTACCGGCTCGTAGGAATTTTCTGTTTCAAACCGTGTTCCCGAATACGCCTGACAGCACACCGTGCTGCACAAATCAAACCCGTATTCTGCATGCTTGTTTAAGTTGTTTGCCGCATAGTTCCTCGCACATACCGCCTGAGCCTTGAGTGCCTCCTTGTGCCATGACGGGCTCATCTCTCTTGATATTACCCCATACAGATAATTATTCATAAAAACAACATTTGTTATAACATTTTTTCCGTTCACGGTTTTAAAATCAAGACCGCCGCGGTATTCCGTACCGTCAATTTCAAGTCGTCTGTCCATTCCGCCCTCAGTCGGGAAAAGACCTACACCCTCCTCCGTGTCGGAGTTTTTATGGATAACGGTGCCTCCGCTTTTTACAACAATAGCACCCTCCTCAAATGTGACGGTAAGCTCGGTATTTGAAACCTCCGCATCCTCCTTGAATGCAGAACCCGAGTACACACCTATATAAAACCCGTTTTCGCTTGTTACGGTTACCTCACTTTTTGAATTAGAACCGTAAAACAATCCTATTCTTATGTACGACGGAATTGTATAATCCGCCGAAACAGGAACAGCAAAAAACACCGATGAAATAAAAATCACCGCCGCAATCAGCGAAGATATTCTCTTAAACACAGCCGGTATTCTCACAACCTGTCACATCCTCTCATAAATAATTCGACTTATTTCTTATACTATAACACAAATGAAACTCAATTACCAGCAATTTTGCGAAAAATACATGTAATATTATGTTAAATTTAGATTACAAACCTCTCATTTTGTTGAAAATACCTAAAATTTCTCTTCAAATTCCCACAATTCCGCCAAAATAACATTTGACATATCAAAGCTGTTGTCATATAATAAAATAAGGTATAATAAGAAGGTTTCGGGCTTTATGCCGTGTATACTTCAGGGTACTGAGGCAAACCATTCTAAGGAGGAATTTTTATGAAACAATATAATGTAGGTATTATCGGAGCGACAGGTATGGTTGGACAGCGTTTTATTACTCTGCTTGAAAATCATCCCTGGTTTAACTTAAAGCTTCTTGCAGCTTCTCCCAGAAGTGCAGGAAAAAAATATTCTGAGGCTGTAGGCAGCCGTTGGGCAATGAAAACACCTCTTTCGGATAAGATTGCTGATATGGTTGTATATGATGCAACCGCTGACATAGAAAAGATTGCCGCTGAGGTTGATTTTGTATTCTGTGCCGTTGATATGAAAAAGGACGAAATCCGTGCTCTTGAGGAAGCATACGCAAAGGCAGAATGCCCTGTTGTTTCCAACAACTCCGCACACAGACATACAGATGATGTTCCTATGATTGTTCCCGAGCTTAACCCCGAGCACGCTGAGATTATTGCTGCACAGCGCAAGCGTCTGGGCACAAAGCGCGGTTTTATCTCGGTTAAATCAAACTGCTCACTCCAGAGCTATGTTCCGGCACTTCATCCTCTTATGAAATACGGCATTGAGAGCGTTTTGACCTGCACCTATCAGGCAATCTCAGGCGCAGGTAAGACCTTTGAGACATGGCCAGAGATGGTAGACAATGTTATTCCCTACATCGGCGGCGAGGAAGAGAAGAGCGAAATCGAGCCTCTCAAAATTTGGGGCAAGATTGAGGGCGACAAGATTGTTGATGCAACAACACCCTCTATCACAGCTCAGTGCTTGCGTGTTCCCGCATCTGACGGTCATATGGCTGCAGTATTTGTTAAGTTTAAAAACAAACCTTCTATCGAAGAGATAAAGGCCGAATGGAAAAACTTCAAGGGTGTTCCGCAGGAGCTTGAGCTTCCGTCTGCACCCAAGCAGTTCCTTAACTATTTTGAAGAGGATAACCGTCCCCAGACAAGACTTGACCGTGATTTAGAGGGCGGTATGGCAGTTTCTATGGGTCGTCTGCGTGAGGACAGTCAGTACGATTATAAGTTCGTATGTCTCTCGCACAACACACTCAGAGGCGCAGCCGGCGGTGCTGTTCTTATGGCAGAGCTTCTTGCTGCAAAAGGCTACTTTGACTAATAGATAACCCTAATATTTTTAAGGAGGAGTTAATATGAAAACCCCTATTTTTACAGGCTCTGCCGTTGCAATAATTACACCTTTTACCGAAAACGGCGTTGATTTTAACAAGCTTGAAGAGCTTATCGAATTTCATATTTCAAACAAGACAGATGCTATTGTTATCTGTGGAACAACAGGCGAGGCTTCTACCATGCCTGACGCAGAGCACAAGGAGGCTATTCGTTTTACCGTTGAAAAGACGGCAGGCCGTATTCCTGTTATTGCAGGAACAGGCAGCAACGATACTGCTCACGCGATTGAGCTTAGCCAATATGCGGACTCTGTCGGCGTTGATGGTCTTTTGGTTGTTACACCCTATTACAACAAGACAACTCAGCACGGCTTATATCTGCACACAAAGGCAATCGCAGACAGCGTAAAGGTTCCGATTATTCTTTATAACATTCCCGGACGCACGGGCGGACTCTCGTTCTCTATGGATGTTTTAAAGAAGCTGTCTGAGATTTCTAACATAAACGGAATTAAAGAGGCATCGGGAGATATCGCATTTATGGCACAGGTTGCGGCTGAGACCGACCTTAACATATATGCAGGCAACGATGATATGATAGTTCCCTGTATGTCACTCGGCGGCAAGGGTGTTATCTCGGTTCTTGCAAACATTTGTCCCAAGGAAACACATGATATGTGTGCAAAGTATATGGAGGGCGATGTTGAGGCATCAAAGGATTTATTCCTTAAGTATATGCCCCTTATAAAGACATTGTTTATCGAGGTTAATCCTATACCCGTAAAAACTGCTATGAATTTGATGGGCTTTAATGTAGGCGGTTTCAGAATGCCGCTCTGCGAGATGGTTCCCGAAAATCTCTCCAAGCTTGAAAGCTTACTTAGAGATTACAAACTCTTATCATAAGATTATATTAAACAGGTGATACGAATGACAAACATTCTTTTATGCGGTGCAGGCGGAAAAATGGGCTGTGCAGTAGCACGCGCAATTTCACAAACCGACAATGTATGTATTGCTGCAGGCTTTGACATAAATTTACCGGCAAATACCGATTTTCCCGTTTACACCTCTACGGCTGATATAACCGAAAAGATTGATGTAATTATCGACTTTTCGCACCCTTCAATGACAGACGAGATACTTGATTTTGCAAAAACGACAGGAACGCCTGCTGTAATCTGCACAACAGGTCTCTCGGGAGAGCAGGTAACAAAAATTGAGCAGACTTCTGCGTCGGTTCCGATATTCTTCTCTGCAAATATGTCACTTGGGGTAAACCTTTTGATTGACCTTGCAAAGCGTGCAGCTGCTCTACTTGAAGATAACTTTGATATTGAAATTATCGAAAAGCATCATAATCAGAAGCTTGATGCACCCAGCGGAACGGCTCTTGCTATTGCTGACGCAATTTCGGATACGGTTTCCTATGAGGCTGAATATACCTATGACCGTCACTCCGTCCGCAAAAAGCGTGACAAATCCGAAATCGGCATACATGCCGTTCGCGGCGGCACAATCGTCGGCGAACATTCGGTTATATTTGCAGGCTGTGATGAAATTATTGAGCTTAAACATTCGGCTGCCTCTAAAGAGGTTTTTGCCGTAGGCGCGGTGAAGGCGGCGGAGTTTATCAAATCCGCAAAGCCCGGACTTTATTCAATGTCTGACCTTATAGGTGCAAAATAATATCTAAGCGAAAGGGGATTGCTTTTGTGATTAAGACAATAACACAGATTGATTATCTTGAAGATGTAGCTCTTGTTACCGTGAATAACATACCGAATAGTACAAAATGCATTGCTCTTATCTTAAGCGAAATTGCAAGCCGTGATGTATCTGTTGACATGATATGCCAGACTGCTCCTTACAAGGACAAAATCAATCTTTCATTTACTGTACCCCAGGAAAACCTTTCTGAGGTCATTGCGGCAACTTCTGCATTCCGAAAAATCAGCTCTGATATTTCAACAGACCTTAACGGTAACAACACAAAAATTATTTTAATGGGCGAGGGAATGCGTAATACCTCAGGAGTTGCGGCCGAATTATTCGAGCTGCTCATGAGTGCTGACATTCCTGTGAAGCTTATAACCACGGGCGAGACCGAGATTTCGTGTCTCGTTGACATCAAGGATATAGACAAGGCAAAAAAAATACTGAGCAAATAACTTTAAAAGCCTTAATGATTTCATATCATTCGGGCTTTTTATACTTGAATTAACGGAGGTAAAACTATGGGAGGCTTTTTTGGCGCCGTATGTAAATACGATGCAATATCGAATGTATTCTTCGGTACCGACTACCACTCACACTTAGGCACACGCCGCGGCGGAATGGCGGCATATGCGGAAGATGTCGGTCTGCAGAGAGAAATTCATAATATAGAAAATTCACCGTTCAGAACTAAATTTGACCATGTTTTTGACGAGATGCACGGAAACTCTGCAATCGGCTGTATCAGCGACTATGATCCGCAGCCGCTAATCATCAGGTCAAACCTTGGCATATATGCAATATGTGTTGTGGGTATGATAAATAACTCGGAAGAGCTTATCGAAAAGTTTCTTTCGTCATTCCACGGTCACTTCGACGGAATGACAGGCGGTGCCGTGAACTCAACCGAGCTTGTCGCATCGCTCATCAACCAAAAGAGTAGCTTTGCAGAGGGCATAAAATTTGCTCAGGAGTCGATTGACGGTACTGCCTCAATTCTCATTCTTAAAAATGACGGCAAGCTTATTGCTGCCCGTGACCGATTTGGCAGAATTCCTGTAATTGCGGGCAAAAGCGAGGACGGCTGCTGTGTTACATTTGAGTCTTTCGCGGCACAAAAGCTTGGGTTTGAGATTGAGCATGAGCTTGGCCCTGCCGAAATTGTTGAAATTACAGCAGACGGCATAACCCAGCTCTCCGCACCCGAAAAAGAAATGCGAATTTGCGCATTTTTGTGGTCATATTACGGCTATCCTACTTCCACCTACGAAGGTGTTAATGTAGAGGTCATGCGCTCT
>JAZUCQ010000063.1:0-3046 GCA_045639145.1 Clostridia bacterium
TGAAAAAGATTTTATCAATGGTACTGGCTCTTACAATTTGTGTTGGAGCATGTTTGACATTTACATCATGCGGAGACAAGGGTGCAGATTATTCTGTAGGCATTTGTCAGCTTATGGTTCATGATTCACTTGATCAGGCAACACAAGGATTTACTGACGGTTTGACAGAAGCTCTTAAGGCTGAAGGCAAAACAGCAACATTTGATACACAGGTTGCAGGAGAGGCAAACCTCTGCACAACTGTTGTAAACACATTCACTGCAAAAAATGTTGACATTATTATGGCTAATGCTACACCTGCATTACTTGCTGCTGCAAATGCAACAACCTCTATTCCGATTCTCGGTACATCTGTAACTGACTACAACGACACCTTCTCAGGTAACATTCCCGCAAATGTTACAGGTACATCTGATGCTGTTCCTTTCGATGAACAAGCTAAAATGATGATTGACAGCCTTAAACTTGTGGAAGGTGACAAAGTTGGTGTTATTTACTGCACAAATGAATCAAATTCACTTATTCAGTACAACGCAGTTAAAGAGCTTTTTGAGGTAGAAGGTATTGTAGTAGAGGCTTACACATTCTCAGAAACAACAGAGCTTCAGGCACTTGTAACAAAGGCTGCAAGCGAAGTAAAAGCTATCTATGTTCCTTCTGATAATACAGTTGCACAGAATGACAGTGTTGTAGGAACTATCTGCACAGAAAAAAATGTTCCTGTGTTCACAAGCTACGGCGGCACAATCTGCTATGCAAGTCTTGCAATCGACTACTATGAGCTTGGTAAGAGAACAGGTGAGCAGGCAGCAGAAATTCTTCTTGGAAAGAAAACTCCTGCTGACATTGAAGTAGAAACACTTACACCTACCATTGTTTACAACGAAGAGCTTTGTGCAAAACTCGGCATCGAGGTTCCTAAAAATTAATAAGAAATAACGAGGTACTACATATGGCTTTCTTAAATGTTTTGCCCGGAGCTATTGCAGAAGGGCTGATATGGGGACTTATGGCTATTGGTGTCTATATCTCTTACAAAATTCTTGATATTGCTGACCTTTCGGTTGACGGTTCAATCTGTACCGGTGCATGCGTGTGCGTAGCGATGCTTGCCGGCGGAAATCCTTTGTGGTTTTGTATGCTTGTGGCTGTTTTGGCAGGTGCTTTAGCCGGAATACTTACAGGGCTATTTCATACGGCTCTGGGTATACCCGCTATACTTGCAGGTATTCTGACACAGCTTATTCTTTATTCGGTTAATCTGTCAATCCTTAGTGGAAAGTCGCTGATTGCTATTGACGTTCGTTCAGCTGATTTGCTCTTGCACATGAGCAACAATCCTATGGCGATTGTATCGGCAGGACTTATAATTGCGGCAACTATCGTGGTGCTTTGGCTGTTCTTTTATACAGAAATCGGCTTAACAATAAAGTCCACAGGTGATAATCCGAATATGAGTCGTGCTCAAGGTGTAAATGTTAATCTAAATAAGGTTATCGGCCTTGCAATCTCTAACGGCATCGTTGCACTTGCAGGCGCATTACTTGCTCAATACAAGGGCTCTGCAAATATCAATGACGGACGCGGCGCTATTGTAATAGGTCTTGCGGCAATCTTTATCGGGCTTTCGGTATCGCTTAAAATCAAGCCTAACTTTGTATGTAGTCTTATAGGTGTAATCGGCGGCGGTATTGTATATTACATAATATATAACTTTGTAATTCTGCTTGGACTTAAGACGGATTATCTTAAAATGCTTTCGGCAATCATTGTTGCGCTGTTCCTTGCGGTACCGTACTTGAAATCGAAGTATTTTACGAAGCAGAAGCCTATTCCTGTAAATGCCGATAATGGAGGTGCTAAAAATGCTTAAAATAACTAATCTCCAGAAAACTTTCAATCCCGGAACAGTTAATGCAAAAACTGCTCTTGCAGGTCTTGATTTAACACTTAATAACGGAGATTTCGTTACAGTTATCGGCGGTAACGGTGCCGGCAAATCAACAATGCTCAATGCTATTTCAGGTGTATGGAAACCGGATTATGGTACAATTGAAATTGACGATGTAGATGTAACAAATATGCCTGAGCATAAAAGAGCAAAATTTTTAGGACGCGTATTTCAGGACCCAATGATGGGAACTGCTCCTGATATGGAAATTGCTGAAAACTTAGGCATCGCTGCAAGGCGCGGAACAAAGCGTAAGCTATGCAGGGGTATTAAAAAGATAGAACGAGAACAGTATAAGGAGCTTCTTGCGACACTCGAGCTTGGTTTAGAGAACAGGCTTTCAAGTAAGGTTGGTCTTTTATCAGGTGGACAGAGACAGGCTGTAACACTCCTTATGGCAACTCTTAACAGACCGAAACTTTTACTTCTTGATGAGCATACGGCGGCACTTGATCCTAAAACAGCAGCAAAGGTACTTGAGATAACAAACAAGATTGTTACGGAAAACAATCTGACGACACTTATGATTACCCATAATATGCACGACGCAATCGAATATGGAAACCGTCTTATAATGATGCATGAGGGCAGAGTAATCGTCGATGTGTCGGGAGAAGCAAAGAGGAAACTGACAATTACACAGCTTTTAGAGCTTTTCGAAAAAGCAAGCGGCAGCGAGTTTGCAAACGATAAGGTTATGCTTTCAAAATAGAATATGTCATTCAAAACTGCAACAGCAAATTACATGCTTGTTGCAGTTTATATTATAAAGGAAAACAAATAATGTTACTTGACACCGACAATTTTCATTCTTAAATTGACTAATTCTATGCTTTATGGTATAATTTTATAATTATCAGTGTTTATATATAGTACCGAAATTATAATTTTTTGTCCTGACTTGACACGAGCAATTACAAGGAGTATGGTTTAGATGCAAGCGAGTTTGCCCAGTGTTTAAGCGGGTTTGAGCCGATTTCGGAAAAATTAAAAAAGATATATATGGGGGATGCAAAGGGTATCCTAACCAAGAGGACAAAAAATTGGTGATTTTTACCGATTTCGATTAGATAGCAGCATGTAAATTCTTCGTTG
>JAZUCQ010000064.1:0-11893 GCA_045639145.1 Clostridia bacterium
GGGTCCTTTGCACTTACAAGACCCTTGAGCCTTTGCAGCTCATGCTTGCGAATTGCACAAAGCAGCATAACCCCGTCTCTGCCCGTATACATTGATACCGACTTCAGTCCCGTAACGCCGCGATTCAGCTCCTTGTATATACTCTCGGTTATCTCTCGATTGCGGTCAGAAATTATATACACAAGCTTTGCGTACTTTACTCCCTCTAAAATCACATCTGTCACGCGGGAGCTTATGAACAGCGCCGCGGCAGAATAGAGAACAATCTGCGGACTTCCGAAAAACGCACCTGCGACTACTATTATTGCGCCGTCAATTATCAGAAAAAGCTGACCGACCGAAAGATTGCCGAGCGATTTTTTAAACACCAGCACAAGAACATCTGTTCCGCCCGTTGTTCCGCCTGCTCTCATAACGGTTGCAATTCCGCAGCCCATAAGTGCTCCGCCAAAAACACATGCAAGCACAATATCGTCAATCGGGAAACGCACATACGAAAATACTTCCGCCGCAACCGACAATACAATCGTTCCGAAAACCGAACGAAACAAAAATTTTCCGTCAAAGCTCAAAAAGCCAAGCATAAAAATCGGTGCGTTTATAATCAGGATAAGGGTGCTTACTCTTATACCCGTAAGATAGTGGAGCACGGTCGAAAGTCCGCTTATCCCACCGGGTGCAATCTTGAATGGCACAAGGAATACCGAGAGCGCCGCTCCCATCATCACCGCCCCTGCGGTAATGCCGATAAGGGCAAGAGTGTTTTCCTTTGAAATCGCAGAGTGCCTTTTATACATAGTATACCTCTCCATGGTTTTGTATGTATAAAAATCTGTGTGGTTTTCTCTCCCTCCACCGCAAGCGGTCCCCCTCCAGAATCCTCCCACCGCTAAAGCGGTCCCCCCTCCTTTAGGCAAGGAGGGCTTTGCAATGGAGGCTCTTTCTGCGGGTTGCTGAGGGGTAGTCCTACATATCAAACAACTTGTCCATCAGCTCGGAAATCCTTGCGGTGTCGCCCTTGACATAAAGATGTCCCATTAAGGTCTCAACACCCGTTGCGATTTTATAATCACCCATATCCGCGTTTTTGGGAGGGTGTGATTTTGCATTTCTTCCTCTGCGGAATGCCGCGTCCTCCTCCTCTGTCAGCATGTCCTTTATTCGGTGATAAAAGTCTGCCTGTGCCCTTGCACAAACAAACTTAGTCGCCGCCTTGTGGAGTTCATTTACTTTATGGTTGCCGTCTGAGGTCAGATAGGTTCTGACATACAGCTCGTATATGCAGTCACCGAGATACGCAAGTGTAAGTGCCGAAAACACATTCGGATTACCCTGCGACATATGTGCCTGATTTATATTCTTCTCAATATTTGTATTATTATCCATACTTTATTTATATACCCCATCAATCGGATTTGCCGACTGATGGGGTATTCCATTCTACATCTTTGTAAGCTGTTGTCCCTGCGGTGTATCCTTTACAACATATCCCATATCGCGGAGCTTATCTCTCAACTCATCCGACTTTGCCCAGTTCTTAGCCGCACGAGCCTCGGCACGCTCTGAGAGTATAGCCGCAATATCATCCGAAATCTCGTCGCCGTCCTTGCCCAAAAGTCCAAGAACATCACCAAGCTCACGGATTGCCGCCGCACAAACTACGCATACCGACTTTGCAGGATTTTGGGTGATTATCTTGTTCACATCGGCAACAAGCTCAAATATAGCAGAAATCGCATCGGCTGTATTTACATCATCATCCATTGCCGCAATAAATCTTGCCTTGTGGCTGTCAATTCCCGACACAACCTCTTTTTCTGCATCGTTCAGGTCTCTATCCTCGCCCGAATTTGCAAGGAAGTCGAGCGTCTCAAGACAGGTATAAATTCTGCCGAGAGCGGATTTTGCCGACTCCATCAAATCCTTGCTGAAGTTAATCGGACTGCGGTAGTGTGCCGACAGCATGAAAAATCTGATTACCTCATAATCAAACTCAGCCGCAACATCACGAACCGTAAAGAAGTTACCGAGCGACTTTGACATCTTTTTGTTATCTACATTTATATAACCATTGTGCAGCCAGTAGTTTGCAAACTGACAGCAGTTTGCCGCCTCGCTCTGTGCAATCTCGTTCTCGTGGTGGGGGAAAATCAAGTCCTGACCGCCGCTGTGTATGTCAATCGTCTTGCCGAGGTACTTGTTAGCCATTGCACTGCGCTCGATATGGCAGCCGGGTCTTCCCATGCCCCACGGACTTTCCCATGCAGGCTCGCCCGGCTTCTGCTTCTTCCAGAGAGCAAAATCCATCGGGTCCTCTTTGTCCTCGTTTATATCAATTCTTGCACCGCTCTCCAAATCCTCAAGTGGCTGATGCGACAGCTTTCCGTACTGCCCAAACCTCTTTGTGCGGTAGTACACATCACCGTCTGCGTTGTAGGCATAGCCGTTTTTCTCAAGCTCTGAGATAATCGAAATTATTGCCTCGATGTTCTCGGTTGCCCTCGGGTGAACAGTTGCCTCCCTGATACCAAGTCCCTTGGCATCGGTGAAATACTCGCCTATATATTGGTCTGCAAGCTCCCGAACAGTAATTCCAAGCTCGTTTGCCTTGTTTATCATCTTGTCGTCAATATCTGTAAAATTCTGAACAAATGTAACCTTGTAGCCTTTGTATTCAAGATAACGGCGGAGTGTATCAAAGATAATAAACGGTCTCGCATTACCTATGTGAAAATAGTTATACACGGTAGGTCCGCATGAATACATCTTAACCTCGCCCGGAGTTATTGACTTAAACTCCTGCTTATCCCTTGTGAGTGTATTGTATAAATAAAGCTTAGTATCAACCATTGTCTTTTTCCTCCATCTTTTGTTTCAGCTTGTTTATCTCCGCCCTGAGCGAGCAAAGCTCCATCGAAATCGGGTCGGGAATGTGTATCTGGTCAAGGTCCGCAACAGGTTTAATCATCGGTGCGGCAGAGGCAATCCTCTTGTCGCCCATCTTGACAATATGTGCAGGAACGCCCACACATGTGCTGTCGGGCGGTATCTCGCTCAGCACAACCGCATTTGCAGCAATCTTACTGTTGTCGCCTACATTAAAAGGTCCCAAGACCTTTGCTCCCGAGCCTATCGTAACATTTCTGCCGATAGTCGGATGACGCTTGCCCTTGTCCTTACCCGTACCGCCGAGTGTAACACCCTGATAAATCGTGCAGTAATCACCAACGATTGCCGTCTCGCCGATTACCACGCCCATACCGTGGTCAATGAAAACACCCTTGCCAATCTGTGCGGAGGGATGAATTTCAATACCCGTCTTTTTTCTTGTCCGCTTGGAAATCCAATCGGCAATAAAATGGTGTCCCTTAGCATCAAACGCATGTGCGATGCGATAGTTTATGATTGCCTTTACACCAGGGTACAAAAAGAATACCTGCGCTCGCGACCTCGCCGCAGGGTCACGCTCGAAAACAGTATTTATTTCGTCCTTAATCATTTTTAAAAAATTCATATACTCCCCCTGTCACGCAAAGCGTGACACCACCTTATCCGTCAATCCTTGCAAACGGATTTTTATAATTTCACATTATGAAGTATATCATATAACACGAAAATCCGCAAGGAATTTTTAGGATAATCCTTGATTTTTTATTATAAATAAAATATAATTATAATATAATGTATTATATGCAAACTTTCGGAGAGGACTGACCGATTTATGAAAAAAATATTGATTTTTATTTTATGTCTTATTCTCTGCATAGCGGCGGCTATTGCTGCGGTCTCATGCAACAATAACAGAAACGGTGAAAATCCGAATGCTCCCATCGGCGGTATCAGTACAGCCGAGGCTGACGAGGAAGCATTGAAAGAGACTGAGGAAGAGCAGGACGAAAACTCCGACCGCACCGAGGAGACCGACCGCAAGGAGATAGAAAATAACCTCCGTGACGCAAGGGAGCTTATCAAGGACGGATATATCGAGGACGCGACCATGATTATTGACGGTCTTAAAACGCGTGACCTTACCGATGCGGAAAGGCAGGAGCTTTTAGAGCTTCAAAAGCAAATGATTAAAATTTCGGACTAATTTGTCGGGTGGAGTTGATAACCATGAAGAAAATCTTTGTACATACCTGTTTGGACGAAAAGGTATACAAAAAATACTATACAGAAAATATCGGCGGCGATACATATATTATGCCCGATACAGGCTTTGACTTTTATAATATATGCCCGTTTGATAATGCTGGAGAGATGGTTCTTGAATATTTAACTATCGGTTACATGAACGAAATGGGACTTAGCACCGACGAGGCGGTTTTGGAATTTGTCTCCAAATACGGAATGTTAAAGCGCGGCTCAAAGCGGCTGAAGGCTTCTGAGTTTTCGGAGGATGCAGGAGTTTTGTATCAGCACTTTTGCGAAATCGCATCGGCAGACTTTCCCGATACGCCCGAGTGGATTTTGGAAACCGAACCTGTCTCCGCCGTAATCGTGCGAGACGGCAAAGGGGCGATAGCGCAATGGCAAACAAAAAATCTCGCCTCTGCAATAGAGCTTGCATACACTCTTCTTATCTGCAGCAGCGAGAGATATATCGGTCTTTGCAAGCATTGTAAAGCACCATACAGCGTCAAAAATCCGAAATCCGAGTTTTGCTCCCCCTCCTGCCGCAACAAGTTTAATGTATACAAAAGCAGAGCGAAGGCATAAAATGATGCCCCGACGCTAATGCGTCGGGGCACTATTTATTCTAAAATCCCAATTCCTCGCCGACGAGGACAATCTTTATTCTGCCGCGGATTTTGCTTCGGCGTGTCTTTACCACATACGAGCACATACATTCGTCAGACAAACAATCACAACACTCGCCCTTTGAACAACCCGTCTTGGTAAGTCCAAATCTCTCGGCATTTTTAACTGCCGCAATGCTGTGAACACGCTCCTCTGCCGCCTCGACGGTCGGACAGACCTTGTTTATTCCTGCAACTACAATAACGCTTTCGGGTCCGTAGCACATTGCCGCAACACGGTTTCCCATTCCGTCAATATTGACTAAAATTCCGTCTTCGGATATTGCGTTGGTGCTTGTCAAAAATGTTCCGCAAAGCAACCCTTTGCGCATAAGCTCCTCCCTCTCCTCAAGAGTTTTGGCACTGTCACGGTCGATAACCGAAAATCCCTCGCATCTTACACGGTCAACAATGCCTGTCTCCGAGAGCGTACGCGAACCGCCCCATGCAACCGTTTTGCTTTTATCAATCAAGGATATAACCTTGTCCGATGCCTCTTTGGCGGTATCACAGTAATATACCTCAAAATTTCGCATTTCAAGCTTTTTTATCAAATTTTCTATCATTTTAAAATCCTCCTGTTATCTTATGTGCTGCGGTACAACCGCAAAGAATACCAAATCCGCATCGCTGTTGTTTATCAGGCTGTGCGAATGTCCCATAGGGCAGTAATGGCACGAGCCTTCGCTGAGTGTTTCCTCGGTATCGTCATACAAAACACAGCCGCGGCCTTTCAGTATATAAATTATCTCGCTGCTGTCCTCGTGGGTATGCATGCCGATTGTCGCACCCGGAATTAACTTTCCGTACAGAATTTTGTTATTTTCGTCAGTATACATATTTGCGGAAAGCTCCTTCTCGCCGCCTTTGAAATTCTTTAAAACAGTTTTTTCTATCTTGTCAAATTCTATAAGCATAAATCAGCCTCCAAATATTTTTAAAATTATTATAAGATTTTGAGCAGGTGTTGTCAAGTAGGGAACGACCTATGTGTCCTTCCGTTTAAAAACATTGAACAACCTCCGTAGGGGCGGCTCTCTGTGGCCGCCCGAACCACAAAGCAACATTGTAGGTAATGGCGAAAATCGCCATTTAGCAAATCGGTTCGTCGGTTATATCCCTCCACCACCTTTGGTGGTCCCCCTCCAGAATCCTCCCACCGCTAAAGCGGTCCCCCCTCCTTTAGGCAAGGAGGGCTTTGCAAGGGAGGCAGCCAAACTCTATGGGATATACGCATGCCATCGACAATCAACACAAAAAAAGTCGGCGTGTGCCGACTTTCAGACTATATTTGTTTTACCAAAGCTTCGGAAGTGCAGGTATCATTTTAGCTTTTGCAAGTGCCTTGCCTACTGCATAGGATATTACAAAGTCAACGATGTGGTGTGCAAGTGTTCCGACTATTGTAATCAGTACAAGGGCAAGAATTGAATACCCCTCTGTCGGTGTGCTGAGGCCTCCCGCAAAGAATATCCATACCACAATACCCTCAAATATAGCATGAACAATACCTGTGAGAACACAAAGCGGAATAAGACGCATACCCTTTCTGATAAGATAAGCTCCCATAATCGCAAACACAATATGAGATGCAGCGCGAACCGCAACAACAACAGGAGCCGTAAAGAAAAACCCAATCGTTGTACCGACAGCAGTAAACACAGCCGTCCAGGGGGATATAAACATAGAAATAATTACAGGAACATGTGCCATAAGAGTTGCCGAGTACGGACCTACAACGATGCGGAACGGAAGTCCCGTAAATATCATAGGAATAAGTATGCCGATAGCAATCAGAAGTGCCGATACTACCATATCGCGTGTTTTAAGTGTGGTTTTCAATTTGTACCCCTCCAAAATTCAACATTTTATGTAAGTTTAGTAAATAATATATCATAAATATTTTTATGTGTCAAACGCAAAAGAGTATAAATTTTACAGTGCGTGTCAAGAATATTTGTATAAAAATTTATTTCTTACCAAAGTTAAAGCGAGGTTTTGATTATGACAGACAAAAAAGGCAAGAGAGCTGTGATTATAAGCAACATAAAATCCGACTCAATAGAGCAGGCGATTTTTATTCTCAAATCGCCCAAGCAGCAGGCCGCATCCGAGATAAGCTGCGGAATTGTTGCAGAGGCACAGGAGATTATAAACAGCTATATTAATACAATAGAAAAAAGAGAGCAGATGTTCCTCCGTAAAAAAAGTATACCAAAACGAATAATTGCCGCATGTATGGCAATATTTGCCGTCTGCGCGGCTGTGATTTCGATTGCACTTAAAGGCTGATGAATTATTTTTTGCAACCCACCGCACTTCGACAGAAAAATTGGTAAAATATGGATATAATATCCCTAAACCAAAGATGAGGAGTGAGTGGGTTATGAAAAACGATGTTTCGGTGCAGAATACTGCACTTTGCAAACCAAATACAAAAAGCGGCGGAAAACCAACGGGGCAAAAATTTACGCTTAACTTATACACGGCTGCAATCAGAAGTGTTGGTCTGCTTCTTGCAAGGGCGATGCCGCTCAATCAGGTTGCGCCGTTTGGAGCGGCATATTTATCAATGGAGCGGAGATTTTCTGCCGATGCACTTGTTGCCGCCGCAATGACTGCGGTTGGGTATCTTACGCTTTTTGATATGACAGTTGCGGCAAAATATCTGATTGCCGCAGCGATGTATCTTATATTTCTTTTTGCGGCAGGTCGGGACGGCGAGGATATAACAACCACCGCGGCGGTAAGTGCGGCAGGAAGCTCGGTTGCCCTTGCAAATCTTATTCATATGGTATGGCACGGTTTTTCGGCAGGCGGTGTCCTTATACTGTTTTGCGATGTAGGGCTCTGTATTCTCTCGGGACTTATTTTTGAAAAGAACAAAGGCATTCTCCGCGGCAAAAAGAATGCACTCTTTACCATGAACAATGAAGAAAAACTATCCCTTGCAATTCTTGCATCAATCATGCTTGTTGGGTTTTCGGATATCAGAATAGACGGATATTTTTCTGCATCGGGAATTATCGGTCTGTGGGCAACTGCTGTATTTGCCCTTTGCGGCGGCGGTGGCTGCGGCGCGGTTTGCGGAGCAATCTGCGGACTTTTGTCGGGTACAGACGGAATGTTTATCTGCTCTGCAATATTTGCAATCTGCGGAATTGCGGGCGGAATTGCAGCAAAACTCGGCAAGACAAGCGTGGGGGTTGTAATGTCGGTTACTGCCGCGGCCTTGCTTTTGGTCTGCGGAGCAGACGGCATAGGACTTGTCGGCTACATAGATATCCCCTTGTTTTTGATTGCGACGATACTCACGCCCGATTATTTTATAAGAAGCATAAAGCGTATGAGCGGTGTCGGCAAGCCATATACCGACGAACAGAGATGCACTGAATATGTAAAGAGCCGACTCAGCTCTGCGGCGGATTCATTCAGAAACCTCTCGGACACCTTTCTTGATTTATCCGACAAGCACAACACGGTTGACATGGAGGATGTATCTGCACTTTTTGACGGTGTGGCGGACAGGGTTTGCCGCGAATGCTCCAGAATGAGCGATTGTTGGGTTACGGGATTTAATTCTACATACAAATCTATGTTTCGCCTCCTTGAAATTGCAGAACGCAAGGGCGAGGTTGCCGAGGGCGATGCAGATGATTATTTTTCAAAAAAGTGTTTGCGGCTTCGTGCTGTTGTGCGTGAGATGAACCGACTTTTTGAGATTTACAAGATAAATTGTATCTGGAAATCCAAGCTGTGCGAAAACAGAGAGCTTGCAGGGCAACAGCTTTGGGGTATTTCGGAAATCCTTGACGGTATCTGTTGCGAAATCTGCGAGGAAAAACCCGACATAAGCGCCGAAGAAGAAATTCGGGCACGGCTCTTTTCGGGTGGAATAGAGACGGGAATTCTCGATGTGACGCTAAGTCCAAAGGGTCGGTACTCTGCGCGGATAGAGCTTATAAACTGCAAAAATCCCGAGGAATGTCGCCGCAAGACCGAGTCGGCTCTGCGGTCGGTTCTGGGGGTTAAGCTGGAGGCCGTCGGAGCAACCGAGACAAAGAACGGACTTATCATACGATATGCCGAGCCTGAGGGATTTAAGATAGATGCCGCCTCCTCAGGCAGAGGCCGTTCTGAAGAATGCGGTGACAGCTCTGTTATGAGATATTTGAGCGGCGGCAAGTATGCAGCAGCACTCTCTGACGGAATGGGCACGGGGCATCGCGCGTCGCGCGACAGCGGTGCGACGGTGAGACTGCTCGGCGACTTTTTAGAGGCAGGGTTTAACCGTGAGGTTGCCGTGCGGCTTGTAAACTCGATTATGGTAATGAAGTCCGCCAATGAAGCATTTGCAACCGTGGATATGTGTATTATAGATTTGTTTGGCGGAGAGGCGGAATTTATCAAAAACGGAGCTGAACCCAGCTACATAAAGCGTGCCGACAGCGTAGAGACTGTGCGTTCCGCCTCACTCCCCGTCGGGGTTGTGCAGAGTGTCGAGATAGAAAGCTTTGCACACAAATTAGATGCAGGCGACATAATTGTTATGCTGAGCGACGGACTTCAGATTAAGGAATATAGCGAAGAATGGATAAAAACAATCATTAAAGAGTCGGACAGTAATATGCCGCCTGCCGAGCTTGCGGACAGGATAATTGATATGGCGGTTACCCTCCGCGGCGGCGAGATTGAGGACGATATGACCGTGATGGTTATGAAGCTCATTGAGAGATAAGATACTGTTACTTTTGCTTGCACAAAAGTAACCAAAATGCAGTCGGGGATACCCCGACACCCCGTCAACGCACCCGAAAAAGATATGTTTTAACTATTCGGATTTATTTCGCAGTCGCCATGACGCAGCGTTACTTGAGTGCACGCAATATACCGTGCGTGGTGCTTCAACAGATTTCACGAGATTACAAACGCATACCATCGGCAACCCAAATGTTCGTTTGGGGTTGTAGGGGCGGATAATATCCGCCCCTGCGAGGTATTATTTTTAAGGTTTTACATAATTATAAATGCCGTTGTAGATTGCCTGTGCCGCGGCACTCTGCCATGCAGGACTGTTGAGGTTCAATGCCTCGGTCGGGTTGCTGAGATAACCGAGTTCAAGCAAAACAGCGGGCATATCCGTCTGGCGCAGTACCGCAAAGTTTGCCGCACGCACACCATTGTCCTTAGAGCCGAGTCTGCTGACAAAGGAACGGACTATTGACTCGGCAAGCGGTTGTGCTCTGTTTCCGAGACGGTATATATATGCCTCAAATCCGTTGGCGGCGGGATTTGGCGAGCTGTTTGTGTGTATACTGACAAAATAATCCGCACCCCAGAGATTTGCCATTCTTGCACGGTTTGTCAAATCTGCACTTTTGCCGGGCAAGACATTCTCGGTTGTGGTGGTACGGTACTGCATTACCTCATAGCCGCCCTGACGCAAAAGGTTTGCCAGCTGGTTTGCAACGCTTAAATTTACCGCCTGTTCGATAACTCCGTTGCCGACCGCACCCGGGTCTGTTCCGCCGTGACCTGCGTCAACAAATATCTTTGTTGCCATGTTTTCACTTCCCTTATTATGGTTTGGAGATTGTCTCCTGTTTACATAATATGTGAGAATATGCAAAATGTTTTGTTAATATTTAATCTTTCTGTAATACCTGTGTAATGTGAATATGTTAAAATAGGTATACAAAGGTATGGAAATTTCAGTTCCACACCTCACATTTGTGTACAAATTTTAAAAAACTCTTGCATTTATAACAAAGTATTGTTATAATCATTCTTGGACTACACAATATGTAGATAAAATCCGACGGATTGGAGCGTCTGTATGGAAAAGTTAGTTGTATTGGGAGGAACAAAACTCAGCGGTGAGGTTGAAATCAGCGGTGCGAAGAATTCTGCCGTTGCTATTTTGGCTGCCTCTATTATGGTTTGCGGCAAATGCCGTATTGATAATGTTCCGCATGTAAGCGATATTGATGCATTGCTTGAAATAATACAAGGTCTTGGCGGTACTGCCTCCTTTGTTTCAAAGGGCACCGTTGAGATTGACTGCACAAATTTGAATAAATTCGAGGCAGACTACGAGACGGTCCGCCGTATCCGTGCATCCTCCTACCTTATGGGTGCGTTGCTCGGAAGATTTAAAAGAGCCAGAGTCGGACTTCCCGGCGGATGTGACTTTGGTGTAAGACCTATCGACCAGCACATAAAGGGCTTTAAAATCCTCGGTGCCGAGGTTGAGCTTGACCACGGTATGATTGATATTCGTGCAGACAAGCTGACAGGCGACACGGTGTATCTTGATGTTGTCTCGGTTGGTGCTACTATTAACATTATGCTTGCGGCGATATTTGCAGACGGTATGACTGTTATCGAAAGTGCCGCAAAGGAGCCGCATATAGTTGATGTTGCAAACTTCTTAAACTGTATGGGTGCGAACATCAAGGGCGCAGGTACAGATGTTATTAAGATAAGAGGCGTAGAGTCGCTCCACGGCGGCAGCTTCAGCGTTATTCCCGACCAGATTGAGGCAGGAACATTTATGATTGCCGCGGCAGCAACAGGCGGAGATGTTACTGTTACAAACATAATCCCCAAGCATATGGAATCGCTCAGCGCAAAGCTTGAAGAAATGGGAGTATGTGTTGAGGAATATGACGAGGCAATACGCATATATACAGACGGAAAACCGCTCAGGGCGGCAAATGTCAAGACACAGCCGTATCCGGGTTTCCCCACCGACCTTCAGCCGCAGATACTTACTCTTCTGACGATTGCTGAGGGAACGAGTATTGTTACCGAAAATGTTTGGGACAACAGATTTAAGTATGTTGATGAGCTTAACCGTATGGGTGCAAGTGTCAGCGTTGACGGCAGATGTGCAACGGTTGACGGCTGCGGTCAGCTTACGGGTTCGCCCGTATATGCGACCGATTTGAGAGCAGGTGCCGCATTGGTAATTGCAGGACTTATGGCACAGGGCGTGACCGAGATTTTCAACCTCAAGTACATAGACAGAGGCTACGAGAATTTAGAGGCAAAGCTCAAAAGCCTCGGTGCACAGATTTCTCGCAGAAAAGATG
>JAZUCQ010000065.1:0-1835 GCA_045639145.1 Clostridia bacterium
TGTCAAACAGTATATGGAAACCGTTGCCAAAAAAAAGAAGGAGCGAAACATTATTCTTTTGAGTATAGCGGGCTTAATCGGCGTTGGAGTCACGCTCATCGCGGCAACCATACTTGGAATTACCATCAGAAACAACAACGGAAAAAACGAGGACAAGCTGCTTAGCGAAACCTCGTACACCTGCGAGATAACCAACGACGCCACGCTCCACGTTGATTTTATTGACGGTGTGGAAAAGGAGATATAATATGGGATTTATGGGATTAATAGCGGTTTTCGTATGCCCTCTTATAGCGGCATCAAAGGGATATAAATGGGGTGTTTTCGTTCCCCTTGGATTTTTCTTTCCGCTAATAACATTTTTGGTAACCCTTTTGCTTGAAACAAAGGTTAAAGGCAGAACAAACGTTCCCTCGAGCGCGGTAGATATCATAAACGAACCCATTGACGCAAGAAAAAACAGCAATCGTTGCGTCTATTGTGGCGAGCGCCTTGAAAAGAAAATCTGCAATTACTGCGAGCAGAAAAACAGATATTTTAAGGAGGCAAAAGTACAAATCACCCCTAAGGCCGCAAAGCCCGAGGTAAAAAGCGCATAATCACTTCAAAATAAAGAAAACGGCATCTCTTTTTCGTAAAGGGTGCCGTTCTTCTATGTAAAATTATTATTGTCTTTCGATTCCTTTACCCCGGCACAAAGAACAAAAATAGCCGCGAACACCTCCTCTCACGCGCACAGAAGTTATGTCAAAAATATAAATTTTCGTTTAAATTTAAAATTATATATTGTATATATGCGCGCTTTATGCTATAATGTTCTGTGACTTTCGTTCACAAACGTTCGATGTTTTTTAATTTTCTACAAAACGGAGCTATCTAATATGAACAAAATGATCGCAGATCTGCAGGAGTTTGTAAATGAGACAGACAAGCTGTACGGCAACAGAGATGCTTACAGATACATAGTTGCAAACACCGTTGTTAATAAGACGTTCAGACAGATGAGAAATGATGCTTATTCGGTTGCGTCCTGGTTTGTTAAGCGCGGATGGGTTGGCAAGCATATTGCCATAATCGGCTCTACCTGTTATCAGTGGGTTGTTTCCTTCCTCGGAATTGCTTGCTCATCAAACGTGGTTATACCGATAGATAAAATGCTGCCGGAAAACGAGATACTTAATCTTCTTGTTATGGGCGACGTGGATATGGTATTTCTCTCTGAGGAATTTGAGCCCATGATGCGCTCAATCGAGAATGCCGATAACGGTATAAGCGAGGTTATAAGCTTCTCGGGCACAAGATTCCGCGAGATACTCCGTACCGAGCACACAGCCCTTCCCAAGATAGACCCCAATGCACTCGCAGAGATACTTTTCACCTCAGGCACGACAGGTCTTAGCAAGGGCGTTATGCTCAGCCAGAAGAACATCGTTTCCAACATAAACGATATATACAGAATGGACTTTACTAAAAACCTTAAAAAAGACCCGGTGGTTATGTCCGTTCTGCCGATACACCACACCTTTGAGCTCACGGTAGATAACCTTGGCGTTCTCTACTGCGGCGCGACCGTGTGCATAAACGACAAGCTTGAAAATATAGTTAAAAATCTCAATCTTTTCAAGCCTTCCGTTATTCTCATAGTTCCCTCCATCGCCGATGTTTTCTACAAAAAGGTTATGGAGAGCATATCAAGCGGAGCTATGCGCCGCAAGATAGTTATGGCAAAGCGCATCAACCGTTTTATGAAATTTTTCAGGATTGACATAAGGCGCAAGCTCTATAAAAAGCTTATCAACCGCTTTGGCGGAGAGCTTACCAACGTTATCGTTGGC
>JAZUCQ010000066.1:0-13737 GCA_045639145.1 Clostridia bacterium
ATATCCCTCTGTAATTCCGTACTGAAGAGCCATTGCCCCATTCTTGCGGAGAACCTCCTCCGAGATAGATGCAAGCTCTTCATTCGGGAAGAGTGCAGAATCGGGCGAGCCTCCTGCAAAGGAAATTATGCCCGGCTTTGCCATAAGCTTAAACATCTCCCGAATTGCCGAACCTTCAAGATACCGAACCTTTTCGGAAAATTTTGACTGTATATCCATTTTACTCAATCCTCTCAAAAATAGTTTTATTTATCTTTTTTGCAGATAATTTGCAAAAACGCAATGACAAGTGCAATAACCGATGCAATCAGAAGTACAATATTCATTGTAACTTCAATTATCTGTTTTAACTTTGCAAGCTTTAAATGCCATTTAAGCTTAGCCTTAGTCTTGCCAATTTTTCTTTTGCCCGTCGCAGCTACGGCAGCTGCGTATCCGCCAACCTTTTTAAGCTTAGGAAAAACAGTTTCGGCAAAATCTTTTATAACAGATATTTTATTCATCGACAAATTCAACCTCCGCTATGTAAGGCAGCTGCCTGAACCGCTCTCCGCAGTCAAGACCGTAGCCTATAATAAATTTATCTTCTATTACAAAGCCCGTATAATCCGCCTCAAATTCAACCTGTCTTCTTGACGGCTTGCTGAGAAGCGTACATACCTTGACCGACGCAGGTTCTCTTTCCTTTAAAATCTCGGTAAGCTGAGAGAGCGTATTTCCCGAGTCTATAATATCTTCGGCAATCAAAACATCCTTGCCTTTGATATCTACATCCAAATCCTTTTTAATCGTGATTGTACCCTTACTGACAGTTCCCATACTGTAGCTTGAAATCTCCATAAAGTACACCTGAACATCACAATCAAGCTTGCGCACAAGGTCGCTTATAAATACAAAGCATCCCTTTAATATACCAAGAACGATAAGCTCTCTGCCTTTGTAATCCTCAGAAATCTGCTTTGCCATTTCCTCTACACGAGCGGCAATCTCGTCTTCCTTAATCATTATGTTACCGACTTTCATTATCTGACTCATATGTGACCACCAATCCCTTTTTTGAATTTTGATTTATCTTGTATGTTTCCGCAACGCGGTCTCCAATTATCGCTATAACCTTACCGTCTGCACAGAGCAGCGGAATTTTGCTTCTCTCAGCTCGCGGTATCTTTTTATCTATCCAATAATCCTTAAGCTTTCGGGTTTTGCCATCCTTGAAAAATACCATTCTGTCGCCCATTCTTCGGTTTCTTACCGAAAGCTCTTTCCCCTCAATTTTATCATAATCAATTATCATCTGATTTTTATTGGGGTTAAAGTCTCCCTCAACAACCTCAAATGTAATATCACCATTTTCAACAGTATGCCCTGTGCCAACCTCAATAGGATAACAGAAGTCCGTCGCATCTTCCACCTCTTCTGTTTTAAATTCAAGCCAGCCATACTTTACGCTGACGATAAGTCCCAAAGGAAGCTGTGCCATCGCGCCTGTCTCTTTCTCCGCAAGAGCCTTAACTGCATCTATGTGCACACGCTCAAGCTTATATTCTCCGCCCATAACCTCGCGTGCAGCAATTCGGATAATTCTGCTTTGAATGCTGTCTGCAACCATTTTAAGCGACTCAATATCTATAACTGTCGGTTTACGCTTTGGCATAGGACTGTTTATACGATTATAAAGTCTCTCTGCATATCCGTTTATAAACTCTGCATCCTCTGCCGAATTATCAGCAAGACTGCACAAACTGTCGATAACCGACGGATTAAAATTCTTTTCAATAAAAGGTATCAGTTCACAGCGTACGCGGTTCCTTGTATACTCGGTATCCGAATTTGTACTGTCCGTACAGTAAACAAGCTTATTTTCGCTGCAATACCCCTCGATATCCGCTCTTGAAACATCAAGTATCGGGCGGATAATTCCATCATCTCTCTTATATTTAATACTGCCAAGGCCGTCAATTCCCGTTCCGCGTATTACACGCATTAAAACAGTTTCCGCTTTGTCATTTTTGTTATGAGCAGTAGCTACAACCGTATACTTATGCTCCTTGCAAATCCGTTTAAAAAATGCGTATCTGGCATTTCTGCCTGCCAGTTCCTCAGAGATTTTTTCTCTCTCCGATATCTCGGGGATATTTATTCTCTCAGCATAAAATGGCACCCGAAGCTTTGTGCAAAGCTCTGCGGCATATGCCTCGTCCCTGTCTGCCTCCGAACCCCTTATCATGTGGTTTAAGTGAGCCGCCGCAACCTTGATTTCAAGTTCATCTGCAAGACGGCATAAAATATCCAGCATGCATACAGAATCAGCACCGCCCGACAGGGCAACCAAAACAGCGTCTCCCTTTTTAATAAGGTTATGACTAAGTATTGTAGCTTTTACAGTATTTATAATATCAGAACAATTAAAGTTGTTATTGTTCACGGTTACCGCTCCAGTCTGAGAATGATGTATATTCACCAAGCCAGGTAAGATACTCATATCCTACCTCGCCATTTCTGTGCTTTGCAAAATTGCATTTTGTTCTGTTAGGCTCTTCTGCGTCCTCTTTGTAATATCCCTCTCTGTGAATGAACATTACAACATCAGCATCCTGCTCAATCGCACCCGAATCACGAAGGTCACTGAGTACAGGCTCTCTCTTTTCCTTATCTGATGAACGGCTAAGCTGAGAAAGTGCAATTATAGGGATATTCAAATCATTTGCAAGAATTTTAAGAGTACGCGAAATCTCCGAAATTTCCTGCTGACGGTTGCCGCCACCTCTGCCTCCTGCACTTAAAAGCTGCAGATAGTCAATCACAACAAGGTCAAGTCCTTTTTCCAGCATGAGCTTTCTGCATCTTGCACCTATTTCGGTCGCTGTAATGCTCGATGTATCATCTACATATATACCTGCTTTGCTAAGAACCCCGGCAGCCTGTGCAAGCTTCACCCAATCTTCATCCCGCAGGTTACCTTTTTTCAGTCTTTCCGAGCTTATTTTTGCCTCGGAAGAGAGAAGTCTGTTTGCAATCTGCAAGCCCGGCATCTCAAGGCTGAAAATCGCAACCTTTTTTCCGTATTTAACCGAAGCATTCTGTGCAATATTGAGTGCCAGACTCGACTTACCCATACCGGGTCTTGCCGCAACTATTATAAGCTCAGAGGGATGAAGTCCGGCAGTTCTTCTGTCCACATCGACAAATCCCGTAGGAATACCCGTTATGGTGTCCCTCTTTTTTGCGAGTATATCAAGCTGGTCAACACTCTCGTTTATATATATGTCAATAGGAACAAGTCCTTTTGAAGCACTGTCCTGAGAGATATCTATGATACCCTGCTGAGCCTGAGCCAAAATATCATCTGTCTCTTCATCGCCTCTGTACGCCGCTGAACTGATTTTGTCCGCCAAGCGTATCAGACTTCTCAAAATTGCCTTGTCCTTTACAATTTCAGCATAATAACCTACACTCTCTGTCGAGGGTACAGCGTTTGCAACCTCTACCGCAAAGCGTATACCGCCGACTTTGTCAAGCGTACCTCTGAGAGTTAGCTGTTCTTCGAGTGTAATAAGGTCTACAGGCTTTCCGAGATTAAACAGCTCAACTATTGCCTCGAAAAGCTCTTTATGTCTGTCAACATAAAAATCAGCAGAGCGGATTTTTGAAACAACATCAGGAATACACTCCTTATCAAGGAGCATTGCTCCAAGAACAGACTGTTCCGCCTCGTTTGCAAACGGCATAGCGCGGCTAAGCTCCGCTGTCTGCACGGCATCAAAAGGTGTATTGTTTAAGTGTTCGCTCATTTATATCATTCCCCTCTGTGATTTTGTAAAAAGCTTACGCTTCCGTAACCTCTACCTTAAATGTTCCAACAATTTTGGGATAGAGTGTAACATTTACCTCGCGAATTCCGCAGGTCTTAATTCCGTCAGGTAAGTCAATCTTTCTTTTATCAACAGTAATGTTGTACTGAGCCTTAAGTGCGTCAGCTACATCCTTTGAGGTTACAGAGCCGAAAAGCTTACCTTCCTTGCCTGCTTTCGCCTTAAGCGAAACCTTGATTTCCTTAAGACGCTCGGCAATATTCTGAGCCTTCTGCTCTTCTAAATTTTTGCGATACTGCTCAGCACCCTTTTTGCCCTCAAGCTCGTTAATTGCCTGCTTTGTTGCAGGTACAGCAAGACCTTTCGGTAAAAGAAAGTTATTTGCATAACCGTCCGATACATTGATAAGGTCTCCCTTTTTGCCCTGTGATTTTACATCTTGTGTCAAAATTACTTTCATTTTATATCATCCTTTCTGTTATTCAAACAAAACCTCGTCTATTGCATTATGAAGCTTAAGCTCCGCAATGGTGAGACTGCTGTTTTCAAGCTGTGCACCCGCAATGGTGCTGTGTCCGCCGCCGCCCAGCTTTTCAAGTATTACCTGAACATTTACAGCGCCAAGAGACCTGCCGCTTATCACAATGCGGTTTGATACATTTGCCAAAACGAACGATGCCTCTATTCCGTTTATATCAAGCAAATCATCAGCCGCCTGAGCCACAACAAGCTGAACATTTTTGTTCGGTTCATCGCAAACTGCAATAGCTATGTTGTTTCTGTAAACCTTTGCGGCACTGATTACCTTTGATTTTTGTATATACATATCAAGGTCATTGCGGAACATCTTATGAACTCCAACAGGGTCAACACCCATTTTTCTCAGATATGCCGCCGCCTCAAAGGTTCGTGCACCTGTTTTGAATGTAAATCCCTTTGTATCAAGATAAATACCGCTGTAAAGCGCCTCTGCCTCATGAACAGACAATCCAGACTCATCGCTCATATACTGAAGAACCTCAGCAACCATCTCACAAGTTGATGATGCATACGGCTCATGGTAGCTGAGCAACGCATTATCTATAAATTCCTCGCTTCTTCTGTGATGGTCAATAAGAGCAACCTTAGTTGCTTTTTCCAAAAGCTCGGGATATTCAACCATGCTTGGCCTGTGCGTATCAACAATTATAAGTAAAGAATTGTCATTTATCAGAGACATTGCTCTTTCAAACGAAATAATTCCTTCTGCATATTCATGGTGAATATATAAGTCACGCAAAATCTCGTTTGCATTATTATGAGCCTTGTCCATTGCAATGTATACAGGCTTGTCCCTGTCTGCCGCCGCCCTGAACAATCCGACAGCTGCACCAAGGCTGTCAAAATCTGAGTTTTTATGACCCATTATTATTACATTTGAACTGCTGTCAATAAGATTACAAAGGCTTTTTGCAACAACCCTTGCTTTGACCTTTGTAGTCTTTTCTACGCCAAGACTTTTAGCACCAAAGAATATATATCCGTCATCATTTTTGACTACTGCCTGATCCCCGCCTCTGCCAAGTGCCATGTCAAGCGCCGACTGCGAAAGTCTGTCATTTTCCTTCAAATCGCCGTCTACTGCCCCGACACCTATGCTAAGTGTCACAGGAATTTTATTCTGCTGATTTATCTCTTTTACTTCGTTGAGAAGAGTAAATTTTTCATTGAGCAAGAGTTCAAAGTTTGCAGCTTCAAAAAGTATTATAAACTTATCCCTCTCGTAACGGCGGTAAAATCCGTTACCCTTTTCAACCCAAAGTCCGACACATCTCTCAATGTCTCCGATAAGCGGACCATGATTTGAGTTCGGAGTCTCTTTAAATACCTCGTCATAGTTGTCAATTATTGCAGTACACACAACACAACGCTCTTCATCGAGCTTTTTGTTAAGTCTTGTAATCTCGCTGATATCCGCAAAGCTGAGTCCTATCATCGTGTCATTGGCTTTCTCATCATCAGACAATGCAACCTCGCCCGTAATAATAAAATCTCTGCCGCAGTATGAAAATTCCTGTCTTGTTCCGTTGTGTTCCAAAAAGACTGCGAGCCTTACAGCAGGAAATATATCCTGTATCTTGACGCCAAAAAGCTCGCCTCTTCCGCACAACTCAACAAATGCAGGGTTATACCATTTTATAATACCCCTGGTGTTTACAACAACTATCGGGTCAGGAAAGCTCAACACAGCACCTCTGACCGTGTTTTCTGTGCTGAACGAAAATGTTTCTATATAATGCTGAAAATCATATTTTTTTCTGCGGGTATACAAAAGACCGCACGCAAGAAAAATAATACCGCACACTATCGCCGCAATCGAAATAAAAATTAAAATCCGACCAATATATGTGTAAATCCTGAGGCTGACTATAAAAGAAACAAAGCCGAGAATTATAAACAACACGGCAAAAAGCGTGATACACATTGCATCCCGTCTGTAAACTGTATTTATAAAATCCTGATTATTTTTGCTTATTTTCAATTTTATCATCTCCGCTTACTTTGGGCATACGCCTTTTTGAAAAAACATCAAATACACCCAATATAAAGCTAAGTTCCGCTATAAACGGCACAAACATAAATCCTGTAAGCCAAATACCTGCATAAATCATCGCTCTGATGTAACCTGACTTGATTTTTTGGCTAACCATGTAGTCAATATACGAAAAACCCGATACGCCGACCGCCGCAATCGAAACAATCATAATGTTGCTCAGTGCGGCAACATAGATGTTATCTGTATCGAAAAGGTCCGCCGCAAGAAATGCTAAAACAATCATTACAACCGTGATTTTGGGCATCTTAATCATGTTAAAGCGTGTATATTCAACCTGCTTTATCTTAAATTTACTGAGCAGAAATATACCAAGCATAATGATAAGATATGCTGTTGCAACCGACATAATAATCATAATTGCAGGCATATAATAAATGATGGTATTTACAGTTTCAGAAACCACTTCCGCCATGATAGCTGTTATATTTATGTCCGCAGGAAGAAGCTCTTTCGGAACCATCTCGTAAATCATGCTTGTCATACTTTCGGCAGATTGTGTGAACATAATCTCAATTCCATCACCGCTGCCGTTTATCATTATAAGCTGTATAAGCATTCCTGCCAGAGTTAAAACAGATGCCGCAATCAAAGAAGTCGAAAACTTATAATCTCTGTTTGCACAGATGCCAAACACCATAGCGGGCAACCCGTATGACAGCATAAGCATTGCCGCCGATATAAAACCTGCTGTAAGCCCCCCTGCACAGAGTGTTGCAAAGACAGCCGATAAAATTCCGTATATCCATCCATGCCTGCAGGCAACATACATAAGCGGCAATCCGCACAAAAATGAACACGGAAGCGAAAGCGGCGGAACATACATAGAAATAATACCGAGCAGCGAACAAAGTGCAGATGCAACAGCCGTCTCGGCAAGCGCTCTTACTTTAGTATTTCTCATAGCCCGCAGCGTCCTCTCTTATTTCCGAAAGAAGCGCACTTAAATCACCAAATCTGCGTTCAAGTATGTGCCCTTCCTCCGCTTCTGTCTGTAACCTCGCCTCAATCTCAGAATTAACTGTTGTATAATCAATTCCAAGCCGACGACAGAGCAGCCTTACCATTATTATAATATCTGCAGCGTCACGGGCAATGCGAGTATCACTCTCGCTGTCAGCCTCCGCCGCAATATCGCCGTATAAATTAGTGAGCTTTTCAAGCAGCTCAACCTTAAGGAGTTCTACCGCTTTTATGTTATTTGCGATATCTATCTCCATCATAATCATCTCCATTGCATATAATACTCTATTGTACCAAATTACGCTGATTATTTCAATAGTATTTTTCAAGATTTTTAACTTTTTTGCACAAAAAAGCCTCCCTCTGATGAGGGAGGTTGCAAAATCGCAGATTTTGACGAGGGGAGATACAAACCCCTATACATATCTGTCAATGTCAGAAAGCGTAATTCCTTCGTGCATGGAGATATTTATTCCGTTTGCAATCACAGATGAAATATCATCAATAATACTGTCAACATCCTTTGGCGCAACAATCATATTACCAAACTCAGGCTCAATCGCCTGACGAATTTCATTATATCTCTCGCCCTCATTTTGCGGCAGACAATCGCGGTGTGACTTAAGAGCGGCATCTATCCCTGCCGCAGCAATAGTCGCGGCATCAACAACCGTAGGCACGCCTATCGCAACAACAGGAACACCAAGCGTTTCTTTGTTTATTGTCTTTCTTTTGTTTCCGACCCCTGCCCCCGGTGTTATTCCCGTATCTGTTATCTGAATAGTTGTGTTTATTCTTTCAACTCTGCCCGAACATAGTGCGTCAATTACAATAACCATTTTAGGATTGATTTGCTCGGTAAGGGCGCGGACGATTTCCTCAGTCTCGATACCCGTTGTACCGAGAACCCCTGGAGCTATCGCACACACGGGGCGTATTCCCTCGTCAATTTCATCGGGGATATATTTTCTCAGATGTCTTGTAATCATAAGCGAACCGATAACCTTGGGACCAAGGGCATCGGCTGTTATGTTTCGGTTGCCGAGCCCAACGATTAAAACCGAATCATCTTCGCCCGAGAGCTTTGTGTCGGTAATGTTTTTGATTTCCTTTGCACAACGCTTACACATCTGTTCGTATATCTCCTGCTGACCGTAAAATCTTGCAGGCATCTCTATCGTGATATAACTGCCGATTGGTTTACCAAGCTCTGCCGCGCCGCTTTCGTTGTCAACACGCACACGGGTAACCTTTATATATCCCTCTTCGTCTGATGACTCGATTGTAACCCCTCGTATATTAAAATCTTCACCGCTCGCGGCGGCAAGCATTTCATGAGCTTCGATGGCAAGGTCGCACCTTGAAGTATCAGTTTGCATAGTAAATTCCTCCTATATATTTTAGTGTTATTTTAAATTGTAATAAAAAAAATATGTAATTTTAAAAATATTTTTAAAAAAACACTTGCTTTTTACAGAAAGAAGTGGTAAAATGTTTAGTACTGATGTTAAATCAAGATTATTATTTGGAGGTGAAATTATGCCTAATATTAAATCAGCTAAAAAGAGAGTTAAGGTTATCAAGAAGAAGACTCTTCAAAATCAGATGATCAAGTCACAGCTCAAGACAGCTATCAAGAAGTTTGAAGCTTCTCTCAAAGATGGTAAGGCAGCTGCCTCCGAAGCTTATAACTTTGTTCTTAAAAAGACTGACCAGGCTGTAGCTAAGGGTATTATCCACAAGAACACAGCTGCTCGCAGAAAGAGTCAGTACGCGGCAAAGCTTAACAAGATTGCCTAAATTATTAATCTGAGACAAGCTTAAGATTAAAGTGAAAATTTCTACACCAAAAGACACAAGAAATTGTGTCTTTTTTTCATAATATAAAAACCACGCAGATGCGTGGTTTTTATATTATTCTTATTATTTTGAATGTAGTCTGTAAATAATTGTAGCAACCTCTGCTCTTGTTGCAGATGCAGTCGGATTAAAATTATTATCCGAGCCTTGCATATATCCTGCGGCAGTAACGCTGTAAACACCGTCTCTTGCCCAATCAGAAATTAAGGCATCATCTGCGTATTCTGCGTATAAATCAGCAACCTCAGCTGCGGTCAAGCCAAATGCGCGCGCAAGGATAACCGCAATTTGCTCACGAGTTACATTTTCGTCAGGTGCAAACTCATTTTCAGATACACCTCCGATAATACCATCTGCCGTGAGAGCACCAATATATCCCTTTGCCCAATGGTCATATGCATCTTGGAATTTACCTGCCGCAACAGGGTCCTCAGCCTTGCCGAGAAGTCTTGCCATAACAGTTACAAACTCCGCACGGGTGATACTGTTGTCAGGACCAAAGGTACCATCGGCATAACCGTTCATAAGACTATTTTCGTAAACATACTTGATGTTACTGTCTGCCCAATGTCCTGCCGTGTCAGATGGATACTTAACCTGAGGCTTGTATACCTCATCTGTTTTATCCTTGGTATCAGTCGGTGTTTCTGTATTCTTATCTTCCTTGTTTGTATCGGTACTTGTATTATTGTTAGTACCAGGGTTTGTATTTCCCGTATTTGGCGTAACATTTATTGTACCGTCCGTGTCACCTGAATTATCCTCCTCTTTCTCGTCGCCATCATCGGGAACAGGGGTAGTAATATTTTCAACAACCTCAAATGTTCTAACAATCTTAGAATTATTATGCGAAGCCGTAGCAACATAGCTTCCTGCAGAGTACTTTGCCTCATCTATCAAATAATCTTGTGTATAAATTACCTGATCAGCGGAAACTTCAAGAGGCTCCTCAACATCTGTACCGTATTTTGTAACATAAATCATGAGTGGATATTCGTTATCCTCAGGACGAATGTACTTTGTTCCTGTTATCGAAAGGTATTCGCCCACCCTAAGTGTTTGGTCGATAATATTAAATGTATACGGCGGCTTGTATGTTACAGACGCACTCTCGCCCGTCGCCTCAATATCTACCTTATTGAGGCCGCCAACATAAATATCAGAAAATCCAATCGTAGTAATGCCTGAATTTTCTACCGAAACATCCTTTTTGGGTCTGAATGCAATATCAAAAAAATTACCGCTGGTCCAGATATTATCTGCATCACTGCTCGGCGATGCAGTATAATATGCCTCAATTGTACGACCGCTTGTGCGAAGCTGCATATTCATACGGGTTGGATTGCTTGCAATATCGCCATATGTATAAAGAGAACCCGAGACAGGCTTTCCTGCTTCATCAAACTCTATTACCTCATTTGTTGACGGATCAACAGGCTCTAAAATATTGGGGTCAAATGTAATTCCAAGCTTAACAACAATGAGTCCTCCTGCCGCATATATAAAATCTTCATCAAAATCAAGGCTCACAGTAGCCTTGAACGGATTTCCGAGATTTACGCCGTTTTTCTCTACCGAGGACGGCAAATTAATGCTGACACCCATTGTAATAGGCTCGTCCGCAAATACATTGATTGATGCAAAGCATGTAATCATCATTGCTGCAACAACAAGCAATGATGTAAGTTTTTTAAGTCTGTATATCATGTCTGTCATCTCCTTTGTTGTATAATTTAAAATATTGTAGCTCGGTGAAGCAAGCCACCGAAGAAAAACGGTGCGGCGCAAAACGCCGCACCGAAAATATTTAATTTACCAAATATTATTCACCTGTAGCTTGAGGAGCAAACTGGTTCATAATGTCAAAGTCATACTCACCAACAATTAATACTCTCTGGAGTGCAGAAAGAATATCAGTAACATCTTCTGCTGTGTAGTTAAGGTCACCGTTTACATCAGCTGAGAAGATACCGCCTGTAAAGTTATCTTCTGCGGTCGGCAATGTAACAGCGCCTTCTTCTTTACCTGTTGTAATCTTGTTTACAAGTGCGTAATCCAAAGCATTGTAGTAAGGCTTGTTATCTACTGAGTACATACCCTCTGCTGAACCTGCAATATTAAATGTGTAGCTTGCAGTATTTGTGTTGTTATCATCACCCTGTTGTGTTGATGTAACAGTCAATACATATTTACCAGCTGTATCAGCAGAACCTGTTATCTCGATAGCACCGGTCTTTTCTTCAGCCTGTGCATCGCCTTTAGCAAGTGTATATGTTACATTTGCATCATCGACTGTACCAACTTCTATCTTGATATAAGAGAACATACCATTGTCATCACTCTTACTAAATCTGTCAGCATAGCCTGTTCCGCCATTTACAGTTGTAACTGTTACAGACGGGAGGTTAATCTTACCAAGGTCAACTACCAAACCATCAATTGTCTTTGAGTTGCCTGCTATATCTGTTACAACTACAGAGTATGTACCATTCTTTGTTGCCGTATAATCGTAATCAGGAGCTGTAAGTGTTGTTTCTTCTTCACCAAGAACAACCTTTACAGTACCAACACCTGAATATGTATCAGCAACATCGGTGATATTGATGTTCTTGGTTTCTCCATCTTCATTGAACAAACCAACCTCAGCACCAAATGTAGGAACAGTACCATCGTACTTAACAGTAAAGGAAACTGCTGTACCTGCATTGCCAAGTGTATCTACAGCCTTAATGTAAATTGTTTCTGCACTGAAGTCAGCAGCAATTGCAATCTTATTATCAGTTGCATCTGTGAACTCGCCCTCTGCTGTCAGGCTCCACTGGAACTTAGCAAAGTCTGCATCTGTAACAAGTGCAGCGGGAAGCTCGATTGCAGCTACATCATCCTTGCCTGCGGTAGGTGTCCAATTCTGCTGGTTAAGCTTTGCCAGTTCATCTGCAACGATTTCAGGACCGGTTACATCAAGCAAGCTCTCGTGCATACCAATGTAATCATAAACTATCGGAGAAGTACCAACAGATGCTGCTACATAGTATACATAATCTTCTTTATCAACTGTATACTTTCCGCCTGTTACTTCTGTACCGTTTGCAACTATTGCATTGATAATATCTGTCTCTGTTGCCTCAGCACCAAATGCCTCATCAGCAGGAAGTGCCAAAACCTTAACAGTTACGCCGTCCTCAGCTGTAATTGTTACATCATAAGGTGTAGCTGTAGCTTCGGTCTGATCGGTTGTCGCGGTTGCAAAATCACCTGTCGGAATAATTACAAGTGCAGCAGATTTAGTTGCATCGCCAAGCTCATCATCTTCAACTATAATCTGTGTACCTGACTGCTGTGTCCACTTAACACCGGCAATAGTAACAGATGTATTGCCCAAAGCAGCATCAGCTGCTACTTTAAATCCAAGCTCTGTAACAGTGCCATTGTTTGCAACATTTGCATCATTATTCTGACCAACGGTTACTGTGTATGTAACAGATGTCTCCGTTGCACCTTCGTTTGCAGCATAGTCAATATTTGTATCTGTTGTATCAAGTGTAAGAACAGAAGGATCATATGTTACAGTAAACTGTGCCATAGCAGCAATAAAGTCACCGATACCCGAGATTGTAACAGGAAGTGCAAACTCTGTCTCTCTCGCATAACCGTCTGCAGCCGCCTCCGGAGTATTAATGCTTACTCTTGCATCAATCTCAACTGCGGTATAGATGAAGGTATAAACAGCCTCATCTCCGCCAACCATCTTTACCTTGATTGTGTAGGTACCTGCATCAGCAGCTAAAATTGTAGCTGCACCTGTTTTAAGGTCAGCAACTGCCTCTTCACTACCTTCTTTATAAAGGTCTGCATAATCAACATTGCCTGTTGCAGCAACATTAACTGTTACAGATAAAGCATCTGTAAAAACTTCAGTCTTGGTAGTTACAAGATCTGTATAATCAGCAGCTACGCTTGTCTTTACCTGAGCAACTGCCGAAGCTGCCTCAACATCAACTGTACCGTCTGTGTATACTGTTGTAACAGGAGCCCAATCCTTAACTATCTCGCTGTAATTTTCTTCAAATGTAACAGTCTGATCTGCAACAGCACCGACTGTCACATCGATTTTACACAACTCAGTTGCCTCTTCAGCTGTAATTGTACCGGCAGTAGTTGCAACATAACCTAAACGATTAGCGCTGTTTGCATTTGCTGTTACGCCTTCAGGAAGAGAAGTGTAGCTAAGACCTGATGAAAGATTGAAGTATACATTCAAATAATCATACGCAGCGTCTGTTGTCTCTGCCTGAGCATAAATCTTAAGTGTAACAGTATCTCCCATGTATGCAGGATTTTCTGCACTTACCTCTGTACCGTCTGCGTCATATGCAACTGCTGTAAGAGTGACATCACCCTCTGCAGCCAATACAACCATCGGTACTGCCATTGTGGTAAGAATCAATGCTACAGCGAGCATTAAACTCAAAACCTTTTTCATAATTAATACATCCCCTTTAAATATTA
>JAZUCQ010000067.1:0-6947 GCA_045639145.1 Clostridia bacterium
TGATGTTAAGATTACATTCAGCGGAAACGGAACAGAATCCGACAGTACGCTTGCTCTTGACGGCTCGGCAATCAGAGTGGGACAATCGGTTGTGCTTGGCAGCAAAAACTGGGCAGGCAAGGGTTATGTTATAGGCCTTGAAACAGAAAATGCGCAGTAGATAAGGGGTGTTAACAATGATTATAAATAAAGAAGGAAAATTGTTCGGCAAAATAAGCATAGTAGATATTGCGGTTGTACTTATAATTGCTATACTTGCCGTTGGAATATTTGTGAGATTTGGCAGCGGCGGTGCGTCGCCTGCCGTATACGGAGAAAAGATAGAATGTACTTTCCTTGTAAAGAACATACGTCAGTTCACAGTTTCGGCACTTGAAAAAGGCGGACCTTTACACGACAAGACATCAAAAGAATATATCGGAGATATAACAGATGTCAAGTATGAGCCGGGCGAATATTATGTAAATATGGCAGACGGCAGCTTTAAGACGATAGATAATCCGGAGGACAGATATAATGCCTACGTAACGGTAGAGTTTTTGGGCAAAACAAGCAATAAGGGTTACTATACAGCGGCAAATAAATATCTCGCCGCAGGAACAACTGTTATTATGAACACAAAGTATGCAGAGTGTGAGAGTACAGTTTACTCGATAGGACTTGCGGAATAAACGAAAAGGCGGTGAACCGTGTGTTTTTGGCAGACGGCTGGAAGGATTATAAAATTGTAGATTGCTCAGAGGGCGAAAAGCTTGAATATTGGGGTGATAGGGTTCTTGTCCGTCCCGACCCTCAGATTGTGTGGAAGTCAGAAAAATCCGCAAGGGAATGGCAGACGGCAGATGCAAGATACAACAGAAGTAAAACGGGCGGCGGAAGCTGGCAATGTTATAAGAAGCTCCCCGACTCATGGACAATCTCTTATAAAAATTTAAAGTTTGGCATAAAGCCGATGGGATTTAAGCATACGGGTCTTTTCCCCGAGCAGGCGACAAACTGGGACTGGTTCTCAGATTTGATAGAGAAAGAGGACAGAGAGATAAATGTGCTTAATCTGTTCGCTTATACGGGCGGTGCAACGGTTGCGGCGGCTGCCGCAGGTGCAAAGGTGTGCCATGTTGATGCGGCACGAGGAATGGTTGCATGGGCAAAGGAAAACGCGGCACTCTCAGGTCTCTCGGAGCACCCGATACGCTATATCGTAGACGATGTAAAGAAGTTTGCACAGAGAGAAAAGCGCAGAGGAAACAAATACGACGGGATTATCATGGACCCGCCGTCCTACGGCAGAGGACCGGGCGGTGAGGTGTGGAAGATAGAGGACGAGATATTTGACTTGATTGAGCTTTGCACAGAGCTTTTGTCGGACAACCCCTTGTTCTTCCTTGTAAATTCTTATACAACGGGACTTTCGGGGAAGGTCATGCAGAATATCTGTCGTCTTACCGTTGAGAAAAGGTTCGGCGGAAAAACCACTGCCGACGAGGTGTGTCTGCCCGTGGGAAACAGCGGAATAGTTCTGCCCTGCGGATACAGCGCACGGTGGGAGAGATAAATAATTCGCAATTAAACGAGGATTTAAAATGGACAAGATAATTCAGATTGATAACCTATGCTTTGATTATAAGGACGAGGACACCAAAGAGGTAAACCATGTATTAAAAGGGGTTTCTCTCTCGATAGATAAGGGCGAGTTTGTCGCGGTGCTGGGTCATAACGGCTCGGGCAAATCAACGCTTGCAAAGCATTTAAATGTTATACTTACCCCCACATCGGGAAGGGTTACTATTGACGGACTTGACACCGCTGACGAGAAAAACCTATTTGAGATACGCCGAAGAGTGGGCATGGTTTTCCAGAACCCCGACAACCAGATGGTTGCAAACATTGTCGAGGAGGATGTTGCATTCGCCCCCGAGAATTTAGGTGTGCCGAAAGAGGAAATCCGACAGAGAGTTGATGCATCTCTTGCTGCGGTCAATATGTCAAGCTTTGCAAAGCATGCACCGCATATGCTCTCAGGAGGGCAAAAGCAAAGGATTGCAATAGCAGGCGTGCTTGCGATGGAGCCTGACATAATTGTTCTTGACGAGCCGACGGCAATGCTTGACCCTGTCGGCAGACGCGAGATAATGGAGACGGTAAAACGGCTCAATCGAGAGAGAGGAATGACGGTTGTTTTAATCACGCATTACATGGAGGAGGCTGTGGAGGCTGACCGTGTTGTGGTGATAGATGGCGGACTTATTGAGTTTGACGGCAAGCCTGATGAAATTTTCCCTCAGGTAGAGAGAATGAAAAAGCTGGGACTTGACACACCGCAGGCGACCGAGCTTGCGTATCGGTTAAAGCAGAGCGGCTTTGACATAAACGGGAATGTTTTGACGGCAGACGATTGTATTGATGCGATTTTAGAAAAAATCAGGTGACGACATATGATAAAGCTAAAAGATGTAAGCTATGTATATATGCAGGGAGGGCCTTTTGAAAAAAAGGCACTTGACAATGTATCCCTTGAGATAGGAAAGGGTGAGTTTATAGCTCTTATCGGGCATACAGGTTCGGGTAAGTCTACGCTCATTCAACTGCTCAACGGACTTTTAAAGCCGAGCAGCGGAGCTATCTCGGTCGGGGGATATGAGCTTTGCGATAAGAAAACAAAAATGCGTGATGTGAGATTTGATGTAGGTCTTGTTATGCAGTACCCCGAATATCAGCTTTTTGAAGAGACGGTGTATAAGGATATTGCGTTCGGGCCGAAAAACATGGGACTTGACGAGGACGAGGTAAAAAACCGTGTGGAGTTTGCCGCAAACCTTGTCGGACTTGCCCCCGAGATGCTCGAAAAATCACCTTTTGACTTATCGGGCGGACAAAAAAGACGGGCTGCAATCGCAGGTGTTCTCTCGATGGAGCCTAAAATTCTTATCCTTGACGAGCCGACAGCAGGTCTTGACCCTGCGGGAAGAGACGAAATTCTCTACAAGATAAAGGATATGCATGAGAGAATGGATTTGACGGTTATCCTTGTTTCGCACAGTATGGAAGATGTTGCAAAGCTTGCGGACAGAATACTTGTAATGAACGGCGGCAAGGTCGAGATGTTTGACACCCCGAGAGAGATATTCAAGAGGGGAAACCGACTTTTGGAAATCGGTCTTAATGTTCCGCAGATAACCCGAATTTGTGATGGACTGAGGGCACGCGGAATAGCCGTCCCCGAGGGCATCTATACGATAGAGGAGGCAACATATCATATAAACAGAATGTTAAAGAACGGGGAGGGATTACCATGCTGAAGGATATAACTCTTGGACAGTATTTTCCCGGTGATACCCCGATACATCGGCTTGACCCGAGATGCAAGATACTTGTTATGATTGCGTATATCGTGATAATCTTTTGCGTTCAGAGCTTTGCAGGTTATGCGGCACTTTTCCTGTTTGTTGCAGGAAGCATATATATTTCAAAAATTCCGCCGTTGATGGTGGTAAAGGGTTTAAAGCCGATAATGGTTTTTATAATAATAACGGGACTTTTCAACCTGTTTTTAACAGGCGGCGAGGTGGCATGGCAGTTTGGGTTTTTAAAGATAACCTATGAGGGTATAAGGCTTGCCGTGTTTATGATACTGAGACTTACATTTTTGATACTCGGCACATCGCTGCTCACTCTTACAACCTCACCCATATCGCTGACAGACGGAATGGAGAACCTGCTCCGTCCGTTTAAGAAAATCGGAGTGCCTGCACATGAGCTTGCTATGATGATGTCGATTGCACTCAGATTTATTCCGACGCTTATGGAGGAGACGGACAAGATAATGAAGGCTCAGGCGGCAAGAGGTGCTGACTTTGAAAGCGGAAGTCTGCTTCAAAGAGCAAAGGCGATGATACCGATATTGGTTCCGCTGTTTATAAGTGCGTTCCGCCGTGCGGACGAGCTTGCGACCGCAATGGAGTGCAGATGCTATCGGGGCGGCGAAAACCGAACAAGACTTTATGACTTGAAGTATCACAGACGGGACTTGGGTGCGGCGGCTGTTGTTGCGGCTTTGGCGGCGGCAGTTGCGTTGTTTAACATTCTTTGCCCGTTCTGATTTATGGAGATTTATATGAAGAATATTGCGATGCGGCTTATGTATGACGGAAGTCACTACCATGGCTGGCAGTATCAGAAAAACGGAATAACTATTCAGCAGGTATTGGAGGAGGCTCTGTCCGACCTCACGGGGGAGCAGATAAAGGTGACGGGGTGCAGCCGTACCGATGCAGGGGTTCATGCTCTTGATTATGTTATGAACTTTAAATCGGCAACCGAAATTCCGCCCGAGAAGCTGCCCTATGCTTTAAATTACAAGCTTGGCGGCGATATTGTTGCCACCGAGGCGTGGATTGCGGAGGACGATTTTAACGCGAGGTTTTCCTCTAAGGGTAAAAGGTACATCTACCGCATCTGGAACGGAAAAATGAAAAATCCGTTTCACCGCGGTTACAGCTGGTATCTGCCATATAATACAAACCGCGAAGAGATGAAAAGGGCGGCGGAGTATTTTGTGGGGAAGCATGATTTTTCCGCATTTATGGCGGCAGGAGGGAGTCAGAAAACAACGGTCAGAACCATACGGGAATGTTTTGTTACGGAAGATAACGAGATGCCCGAGCTTTTGACTGTAACGGTTGCGGCAGATGCTTTTTTATATAATATGGTAAGAATAATAACGGGAACGCTTGCCGAGGTTGGCTTTGGCAAAATCGCGGCAGAGGATATCCCGAAGATAATAGAGAGCGGCGACAGACGCGAAAGCGGTCTTACCGCACCGCCCGAGGGATTGTTTTTAAAAAAAGTGTTTTATTGATTATATTTTATTACCTTGTTTGGCCAGCTAAAGCTGACCAAACAGGGTAATAAAGAAAGGTATGAACAGGCGTGAAATCAAATATATATATACAAAGGGCAAAGGCTCACATACAAGGAATAAGCCGAAACACAGCAAATTTGCTTGCTAAAAGTGCATCTGTGACGGTAGGCGGAAAAAAATACGGCTTTCATCCGGTAAAGACAGCGGCGATACTGGTGGGAATAATCATTATACTGTCAGTTGTTGCGGCAGTTTTTACTACGGGTATCGGAACGCATACAGTAGATATTCCTTTTGAGACAGGAAGTCCGTACAGCATTTATCAAACAGATAACAATGTTATGCTTTATAACAATCGGGGTGCAATCGCGGTAAATTCAAAGGGCAGTATAGTGTGGAAGATAGACGCGCCCCTGTCCTCGCCCCTTGCGGAGTCTGACGGTGATTATGTTATGCTTTGCGACCTTGCAGGTAACCACTATGCCGCAAGCTACAAAGACGGCAAACAGGTGACGGAATACAATCTTGGTAACGATATAATTTCTGCAAAGATAACAGACAAGGGTTATACCGCATTTGCAACCGACACCGACGGCTACAAGGGAAAGGTTACAGTGTTTAACAAGCGCGGCAGAGAGATGTATGTCTGGAACAGCGGCGGCGGATATATTACTGATGTTGAACTTACGGACAACGGCAGATATCTTGTTGCGGCTCAGCTTGTGACAGACGGAGAGGAAGCATCTTCCAGAATACAGTTTATAGATACCGCCAGAGGCGAGGTTGTTGCGACAGCAGAGCGCAGCGGTGAGGCGATTGTTAATCTTAAATTTGTTTCAGATAACAAGCTTATAGCGGTGACAGACAAAAATATTTTAGGGTATAACAAAAAGGGCAAGGAGCTGTTTTGCGTTTCGCTTACGGGCAAAAGTCCTTCTTATTACAGCATAGATGATAACTTGATTGCGGTAGTGACCCTCGATAACAGAGGAAACTCCGAGGTAGAAATTTATTCTGTATCGGGTAAATTCTGCGGCTCGTATACGGCAGAGGGCGGTGTGCGTGCTCTGACAGTCAGTGGGGGCCGTGTGATTGTAGCTGAACAGCGTGGACTTGTAACGGTGACCGCTAAAGGAAAGGTTAAAAATATCACCAGGACAGAGCATGATGTAGGCGGAATTGGTGGGTTTTCAGGCGGCAGAGCGATTGTTGTGGGAACATCAAGAGCTGAAACCGTGAGTGTAAGATAGTTTTAAACAAAGGGGGCGGGAGTTGATGGCAGCAGATATAATTGTAATTGTTATTGTTGCGGGATTTGCGATATTCGGCTATAAAAAAGGATTTGTAAGGTCGATAGTCGGGATTTTGTCTCTGGCGGCATCTATTGTGCTTGCATGGCTTCTCTATCCCGTAGTTGCTGATTTGCTCGTTGCATTCGGCGTAGAGAGTGCCTTGGTTGAAAGTATACAAGCTACGCTCAGTACATATATGGGCGGCGGTGCAGAACTTGAAACTCTGCCCGAGGCTATCCGCTCGGCAGCAGAGCAGGGAAGAGACGGAATGATACTCGGTGCGGCGGAAGCGGTGGCACAGATAGTTTTGAATATAATTGCGTTTCTGGCGGTTTTGCTTTTGTCAAGAATTGCAATATGGATTGGCATAAGAGTTTTAAACATACTTGCAAATCTTCCTGTAATCGGCTTCTTTAACCGAACCGCAGGTTTGTTGCTCGGTGCCGTTCAGGGAGTGATTGTAGTCTATATTATACTTACTGTAATATATGCGGCGGCTCCGCTGAGAGAAAGCACGGCTGTCAGCACGGCAATACAAGGCTCGGCGCTTACAGCGTCAATGTATGAAAACAATCCAATAATAAATATATTTGAGGGTGACCGCACAGAAGCGGATACTAAGCAGGGTGAGAAGGAGAGTTAATGTGGAGAAACAGCAATTAGAAAACATGAAGCTTGCGGAGCTTCGCGAGGCGGCAAAGGAAGCAGGCATAAAAAATATTGCGAAGTTGAAAAAATCAATGTTGTTAACTCTAAAGAGAATAAAGAAGCGTTCTTAGATGAATTAACTGATG
>JAZUCQ010000068.1:0-13768 GCA_045639145.1 Clostridia bacterium
ATGACCGAGAATATCAGCAAGCCGTACAATGTCCTTTTGGACAGAATAAAAGGTTCTTGCAAAAAGGTGTCTGAGGTTATGCGGAAAGACCTTGTCTTTTGGCACGCCTGCGGAGGCGCACAGCTTTTTCATATCCGACCAGATGTTTGACCTGTCCAGCGGTTTGCCTGTCTTTGTAACAAAAACAGAGCCGCTTTTTATATTATTCTTTTTTGTGTACCTTGCAAGAAGTCGGCACAAGTCCTTTGGCAGAAAGACACATCTTACCTTTCCCTTGCAATGGATTTGTGCGGTTTCGCTCCGTATTGCGTCAACCGTGATGTATTTAAGCTCCGACACCCTTATGCCGCATGCACATATTGTCTGCATAACGAGACAGAGCCTTTCGTTGCCGGCATCTGATGCAGCTTTTAAAAGTCTGCCGTATTCTGCCTTGGTAAGCTCCTTTTCTTGACTTGAAAATATTTGCCGTTGTACCTTAATGGTTTTGACGCACAGCTTATAAAGACCGCAGAATTTAAAAAAGCTGTTGAGGGAGGATATAACGGAATTCACACTTGCAATGCTGTAACCCTGCCGCAGATACTCTTTGTATTTCAATACAAGCTGTTTGTCGGGCAAAGAGCCGCCAAGCCAATCGGCAAACGCGGTAACATCACGGAGATATTTCTCTGTTGTTGCTACGGCTTTTTCTTCATCTTCTAAATACTCTTTAAAATTCATAATTGTTTCTTTTGTAATTTTTGTCATACTCTGTTCCGTCCTTTCATATATATTATAGTTGTTTATCATAATTTGTGTTATATTAAGATTTTATATGCATTTCTTGACGGTATGTCGTTTTATTTATAGGGTGCAGCGTTTACGATGCCACATCCGTCCGTCATTTCCTCTTCTCTCCCTGCGAGTTTGCGGAATGGATAAATCCATTCCCTACAGTGAAGCTCCCCTGACAAGGGGAGCTTCCTGATAATTAAGGCTGTAAAACGAAAAACTCAATTCTTGACATATCATATAAAATGTGTTAAGATATACTTGGAATTAAGTATGTATTTTTGCCAAGCGGCTAAAAATAAAAATTTATATTCAGGGAGAGGTAATTATCATGAGAAAATTTACCAAAATTGTAAGTTTGGTTGCGGTTCTTGCATTTGCAGTAATGGCAATGGCAGGCTGCGGTGCAGGTACAGAGCAGTCTGCAGGCGACACAATTAAGATTGGCGGTATAGGCCCCATCACAGGAGCTGCAGCTATCTACGGTCAGGCTGTTAAGAACGCGGCTGAGATTGCAGTTGAAGAAGTTAACGCTAAGGGCGGAATTCAGTTTGAGCTCAAGTTTGAGGACGATGAGAACGATGCGGAAAAGTCAGTTAACGCGTACAACAACCTCAAGGACTGGGGTATGCAGATATCACTCGGTACAGTTACAACCCAGCCTTGTATTGCAGTTTCTGCCGAGACAAACGCTGATGGAATTTTTGCACTCACACCTTCTGCTTCATCTACCGATGTAATCGAGGGTAAGGATAAGATGTTCCAGATGTGCTTTACTGACCCCAACCAGGGTGTGGCTTCTGCGCAGTATATAAAGACACAGAACCTTGGCACAAAGATTGCTGTAATCTACAACAACTCAGATGCTTATTCTACAGGTATTTATCAGAAGTTCCAGTCAGAGGCAGATGCACTCGGTCTTAACATCGTATGCGTAAAGACATTTACAGATGATTCTGCAACAGACTTTACATCACAGCTCAACGAGATTAAGGCAGCAGAGGCTGACCTCGTATTCCTTCCCATCTACTACACACCTGCATCACTTATCTTGGCTCAGGCTGACAAGATGCAGTATGCGCCCAAGTTCTTCGGCGTTGATGGTATGGACGGAATTTTGACACTTGAGAACTTTGACACATCACTTGCAGAGGGCGTTATGCTTTTGACTCCCTTTACAGCAGATGCAGAGGATGAGCTTACAAAGAACTTCGTTGAAAAGTACAAGAATAAGTTCGGTGAGGTCCCCAACCAGTTTGCAGCGGATGCGTATGACTGTATCGTAGCTATCTACACAGCGTGTGTAAATCAGGGTATCACCGCTGATATGACCGCACAGGAAATCGGCGATAAGCTTGTAGCTGAGTTCACAAGTGCTGACTTTAAGATTGACGGTCTTACAGGTCTTGGTATGACTTGGGCAACCACAGGTGAGGTTTCTAAGGAACCTAAGGGTATGGTTATCCAGGACGGCGTTTATGTAGGTATGTAATTTAAAAACCGATTAAAAGGTGCTGTGTGCACACACGGCACCTTTTAATATTTTTATGAGGTGTAAACATGACTTTTATTTCCAATCTGATAAACGGAATAAGCCTCGGCAGTGTATATGCCATTATTGCCCTCGGGTACACAATGGTTTACGGAATTGCAAAGATGCTTAACTTTGCGCACGGTGATGTAATTATGGTTGGTGCATACATATCATTTTGTGCTACAACATATTTAGGCTTATCACCGGCAACATCAATAATTATGGCGATGGTAGTATGTACGGTGCTGGGTATTGTGATTGAGGGACTTGCGTATAAGCCTTTGAGAAAGGCAACCTCTCTTGCCGTTCTTATCACGGCAATCGGTGTCAGTTATTTTCTGCAAAATGTTGCCCTGCTTATATGGGGAAGCACCCCCAAGACATTCAATTCTATTGCATGGTTTAATTCTGTGTCACTCTTTGACGGGGCACTTATAGTTACAGCCGAGTCGATAATTACCGTTATTGCGTGTATACTTATTATGATTGCGCTTACACTCTTTACAAAGAAGAGTAAAATGGGTAAGGCGATGCGTGCAGTGTCAGAGGATAAGGACGCGGCAGAGCTTATGGGTATTAATGTAAATGTTACAATCTCTGTTACATTTGCAATTGGAAGTGCCCTTGCCGCAATTGCAGGCGTTCTGCTCTGCTCGGCATATCCCGTACTTATTCCGACAACAGGTGCAATGCCGGGTATTAAGGCATTTACTGCCGCAGTATTCGGCGGAATAGGCTCTATTCCGGGTGCTATGCTCGGTGGAATACTTCTCGGAATTATCGAGATTTTCAGTAAATCGTATATTTCAACTGCACTTTCCGATGCGATTGTGTTTGCGGTATTGATTATTGTTCTGCTGGTAAGACCTACGGGCATACTTGGTAAGAAAATTACAGAGAAGGTGTGAGGTGCGAAATGGATAGATTTAAAAATTTAAGTAAGTTCACACGCACAAACATACAGTCATACGGAATAATAATTCTTGCGTTTGTGATTTTGTATCCCATGCTCTCTGCAGGAATGATTAACAATTCAATCAGCGGACAGCTTGTTCCGATTTGTGCTTATATTGTAATGGCGATTTCACTCAACCTCACGGTAGGCTTTTTGGGTGAGCTGAGTCTTGGTCATGCAGGCTTTATGAGCGTGGGTGCGTTCAGCGGTGTTATCACCGTGGCTTGCATGAAGGGTGCAGGACTGCCCGAACCGCTTATGCTGCTTGCGGCAATTATAGTAGGCGGAATTTTTGCAGGTATCGCAGGACTTATAATCGGTATTCCCGTTATTCGTCTCCGCGGTGACTACCTTGCGATAGTTACTCTCGCCTTTGGTGAGATTATAAAGAATATCATAAACTGTGTTTATGTAGGTGTTGACTCAAGCGGACTCCACATCAGCATGACAAGTGCAGAGGCACTTGGCGTTGCCGCTTCCGATGTTGTTCTCAAAGGACCGCAGGGGGCTGTGGGAATTGAGAAGATTGCCACATTTGGTTCGGGTATATTACTGATACTCTTTTCCTTGTTTGTGGTGCTTAATTTGATTAACAGTAAGACGGGCCGTGCGGTTACAGCTATCCGCGATAACAGAATTGCGGCGGAGTCTGTCGGAATTAATATTACAAAGTACAAGCTTACAGCATTCATAATTTCTGCGGTTATTGCAGGAATGGCGGGTGCGCTCTATGCAATGAACTTCTCGACTATCGCTGCAAAGAAGTTTGACTTCAATACCTCTATTTTGATATTGGTTTTTGTAGTACTCGGCGGAATGGGCAATATCCCGGGTTCGATTATAGCGACCACGCTTTTGTATATGCTGCCCGAGCTTCTGCGTGAATTCTCCGATTATCGTATGCTGATTTATGCAGTGGTGCTTATAGCAGTTATGCTTGCAACCAACAGCGAAAAGCTGAAGATGCACATAGATAACCTGAAGGCAAAAATCGGCAGCAAAAAAGCAGTACAGGAAATAACCGAGGAGGGAGGTGCACAGAATGAGTGAGAGAAGAATGGTACCCTTTCCGAGTAATGCAATAATTCCGGAATGTGACCTTGATAAAACCCCGATACTTGAAACACACCATCTCGGCATAGACTTTGGCGGTCTTGTTGCGGTTGATGATTTGTCACTGACAGTCGGCAGGACCGAAATTTCAGGGCTTATCGGGCCTAACGGTGCAGGAAAGACTACGGTTTTTAATCTACTTACAAATGTGTACCAGCCAACTCGCGGAACGATTATGCTTGACGGACACATCACGGCTAAAAAGACTACCGCTCAGATAAACAAAATGGGTATTGCACGAACATTCCAGAATATCAGATTGTTCTCACAAATGTCGGTTCTCGATAATGTAAAGGTTGGTCTTCATAATTCGATTAATCAGCCGCTTATCTCTTCGCTGACAAGACTTTTCGGCTACAGAAGCTCTGAGAAGAAATCAAGAGATGAGGCAATGGAGCTTTTGGACTTCTTCAATATGGCTGATATGGCTGACCGTGAGGCAGGCTCACTTCCGTATGGTGCGCAGAGAAGACTTGAGATTGCAAGAGCACTTGCAACCCATCCCGGTATAATTCTGCTTGACGAACCCGCAGCGGGAATGAACCCGTCAGAGACAGCAGAGCTTATGGAAAACATAAGACGAATAAGAGATAATTTTCAGATTGCGGTTATGCTTATCGAGCATGACATGAATCTTGTAATGAATATCTGCGAGGGTATCTGTGTACTTGACCATGGTAAGGTTATTGCAAAGGGCTCGCCTGACGAGATTAAGGCAAACCCCAAGGTAATTGAGGCATACCTCGGTAAAAAGAAGGAGGGAAACTGATATGCTGAAGATTGAAAATGCAAATGTATATTACGGGCAAATTCATACACTCAAAGATGTTTCTCTCAATGTTGCACAGGGCGAGATTGTTGCCCTTATTGGTGCAAACGGTGCAGGAAAGACAACGACTCTCCGCACTATATCGGGACTTCTTCGTTCCAAGACAGGCTCTATTACATTTATGGACGAGGATATCTCGCATACTGAGGCACATGCTCTTGTTTCAAAGGGTATCGCTCATGTGCCTGAAGGCAGGCATGTATTTTTGCAAATGACCGTTCAGGAAAATCTTGAGATGGGTGCGTATACCGACAGCAGTTATACAAAAGAAGGACTTGCTGATGTGTATAAGCGCTTCCCAAGACTTCTGCACCGTAAGAACCAGATAGCAGGAACCCTGTCGGGCGGTGAACAGCAGATGCTTGCTATGGGAAGAGCGCTCATGAGCAGACCTAAGCTTTTGATGCTTGACGAGCCGTCTATGGGACTTGCACCTATTCTGGTTCAGCAGATTTTTGACATAATCAAGGAATTGCATGAGGCAGGAACAACCATTCTGCTTGTTGAGCAGAATGCGGAAATGGCACTTGAAATTGCGGACAGAGCATATGTTCTGGAGTCGGGAAGAATTAAGCTTTCGGGCACAGGTGCAGAGCTTGCACAAAGTGACGAGATTAAAAAGGCTTACCTTGGCGGCTAAAATAAATTCGTAAAAATGCGTATTTTTAAAGGCGGGGGACAACCCCGCCATTTTCTTTGAAAGGACAAAGCTATGGAAATGGTACGATACAACGGCCGACCCGAAGATGAGACGGGACGGCTCGAAAAAGAGATAAGGGTTTATGACCTTTTAGACAGCCTTGGAATAAAATACTGCCGTGTTGACCACAGCGTTGCAGGAAAGATGGAGGCATGCCGCGAGATAGACGAGACACTCGGGGTTGTGATATGCAAGAATTTGTTTCTGTGTAACCGTCAAAAGACAAGGTTTTATCTTTTGATGATGCCGGCTGACAAGCCGTACAGAACTCGAATATTTTCAAAGCTGGCAGGCAGTTCAAGATTGTCCTTCGGCACACCCGAGGATATGGAACGGCTTATTGATTTGACTCCGGGGTCGGTAAGTATTTTGGGACTTATGAACGATAAGGATAATAATGTAAGTCTTTATATCGACAAGGAGGTTTTAGACGGCGAATTTATCGGCTGTCACCCTTGTATAAATACCTCAAGCCTGAGAATGAAAACATATGATATAACAGAAAAATTCCTCCCTGCAGTCAATCACGAATATACCGTGGTCGAAATGCCATATGACGAGGAATAAAAAAACCGCCGTATGGCGGTTTTTTTAACATTTTTTATATTCTATCCGATATCTTAAATACATCAGACGATTTACCGATTACGATTATGTGGTCATCGGGGCGGAAGGAATAGCTTGCACCGGGCATCGGCTGAATACCGTTTTCGTTTTTCACAGCGATAATGTTGATGCGGTATTTGTTACGAACATCAATATCTACAATACTTTTGCCTATCCACTGATGAAGAATGGGGATTTCGTAAATCGAATAATCTCCCGTCAGCTGGATATAGTCAAAGAGGTTTGTTGCGCTGTATCTTATGGCAAGTCTTTCGGCAAGCTCTTTTTCGGGGTAGACGATTTCGTGTGCGCCGATTTTTTTAAGTAAATCCGCCTGAATGTCCTGCTTTGCCTTGGAGATAATCCGCTGTGCACCGAACTCCTTTAAAAGAGAGGTAATAACGAGCGATGACTGAAAATCCTCACCGATTGTGACAAAGCATATGTCAAAATCCTCTACTCCGAGAGCACGGATAACCTCCTTGTTTGTGCAGTCGCCGACCTGAGCATCCGTAAATACATCAGAATACTGCTCAATCAGCTCCTCGTTTTTATCAATTACCATAACATCGTTGCCAAGCTCCTGCATCTTTGATGCAAGGTGTCTGCCAAACCTGCCCATGCCTATTACCAAAATTGATTTCATAATAAAATCTCCTTTATCCTATCAAAATCCGTTCTGTCGGGCGTTCAAGCGAAACCTTTTTCCGTTTCTCTCCCATCGCCATGAAGAGTGACAGACCGCCTATTCTTCCGAAGAACATCAGAAACAGAAGTATAATCTTAGACGCAGATGAAAGGTCAGGGATAACTCCCGTAGAGAGACCGACCGTGCCAACTGCGGATATTACCTCATAAATAATATTTTTAAACGGAATTTGCTCAATCATACTAAGGGCACAACTGCAAAACATAACCGAAAATGCGTATATCGTTATAATGGAAAATGCCTGAACGGCAATGCTTTTGTCAAGCTGTTTTTTAAAGACATTTATATCCTCCTTGTTTCTTATGGAGGTTATTGCACACAAAACCGCTGCGGCAATCGTTGTAGTCTTGATACCGCCGGCAGTAGAAGCAGGGCTTCCGCCGATGAACATATAAAGTAGCGTAAGCACAAAGCCGGATTCGGTCATTGCGTTCTGGTCAATCGAGTTAAAGCCAGCGGTTCTTGTTGTTACTGACTGGAAAAGAGCGTTTGTAATCCTGTCGCCAATGCTCATATCCGAGAGAGTGTTGGAATATTCAAGCAGAAAGAACCATCCGAACCCGAACAGGATAAGAATAACCGTGGTGATAAGTGCCAGCTTGCTGTGAAGCTCGTACTTTCTTATTCTGATACCTTTTTTAAGAACATCATTCCATACAGGGAAGCCAATACCGCCAATGATGATAAGTGCTGATATGGTTAAAAGAATAACCTTGTCATCTGCGAATGTGGTAAGCGAGCCAAACTCTCCGTATCTGCCGAGTATATCAAAGCCTGCATTACAGAATGCGGACACGGAGTGGAAAATACCGCAGTATATTCCGCTTTGTATCCCCATAACAGGGCAGAAACGGATAGCCAGAATGACCGCTCCCAGCGTCTCAAAAATAATTGTGCCGAGAAAGATATTCCTAATCATTTTAGTCACGCCCGACAGCTGCATATTGCCTGAGCTTTGAACAAGCATACGCCTCTCGCCAAGTCCGATTTTCCTTTTAAGGAGCATCGAGAGCAGACAAATAAAGGTCATAAAGCCAAGCCCGCCCACCTGAATGAGACCGAGTATTACAAGCTGACCGAACAGCGACCATTGCGTATATGTGTCATACACAATAAGACCTGTAACACAGGTTGCACTTGTTGCTGTAAAAAATGCGTCAACAGCCGAAACTGACACTCCATCTTTTGAGGAGATGGGAAGCATCAGTAAAATGGCTCCAATTGTTATGACAATGCCAAACCCCGCTACAAGCAGCTTGTGGTAGCCGAGTCGGCTGAGTGTCTTACTCATAAAATCATCCTCTTACAAATGCCTCAATTCGGTTGAGGGCTTCATTTATACTGTCGATTGAATATGCATATGAACAACGGATAAATCCTTCTCCGCTTTCACCGAAAGCAGTTCCGGGGATTACGGCAACCTTCTTTTCTCTGAGACACTTTTCGCAGAATTCATCAGAACTCATACCTGTGCTCTGAATAGAGGGAAATGCGTAAAATGCACCCTTTGGCTCAAAGCACTCAAGTCCCATATCGTTAAAGCCGTTTACAATAACATTACGGCGCATGTCATATTCGGCACGCATCATTTCGATATCCTCGTCACCGTTTTTAAGAGCCTCTATTGCCGCATACTGTGCGGTTGTCGGCGCTGACATAATCGCAAACTGATGAACCTTTGTCATAGCCTTAATGAGGTCGGGGTGACCGCAGGCATAACCGAGACGCCAGCCTGTCATTGCATAAGCCTTTGAAAAACCGCTGACTAAAATTGTACGCTCGTACATCTCGGGTATCTGCGCAATCGAAAAATGTCTTTCGCCGCCGTAGGTAAGCTCTGCATAAATTTCATCAGCAAGAACAAGAATATCAGTACCCTTTAATACCTCGGCTATTTCTTCGATATCGCTTTTGCTCATAATCGCACCTGTCGGGTTGTTGGGGAAGGGCAATACCAAAAGCTTTGTCTTAGGTGTGATTGCCGCTTTCAGCTCGTCTGCGGTAAGGCGGAAATCATTCTCCGCCTTGGTAACAATCGAGACGGGAACACCGCCCGAGAGAGTAGTAATGGGCCGATAGCACACAAAGCATGGTTCGGGTATCAAAACCTCGTCTCCCGGTGCAATAACCGAGCGGATACAGAGGTCGATAGCCTCGCTGCCGCCAACAGTTACAACCACCTGACTCAGTGCATCATAGTTAAGCGAAAATCTGCGCTTTAAGTAACGCGTAATTTCCATTCTAAGCTCTTTGAGACCTGAATTTGAAGTATAATATGTCATTCCTTTTTCGAGAGAGAATATACCCTCGTCGCGGATATGCCAGGGTGTGACAAAATCAGGCTCTCCCACGCCGAGGGAGATTGCGTCTTCCATCTCAGCTGCGATGTCAAAGAATTTTCGTATGCCCGAGGGCGGAATGTCTTTGACAACGGGGTTTAAAAGTTTTTGCATATCTAAACTCATAAGGAGATAACCTCTCTTTCATCCTTGCCCGGCTTGCAGCAGATAACGCCGTCGTACTTGTAGCGTTTGAGAACAAAATGCGTTGCGGTACTGATAACCGACTCCATAGGGGCAAGATGCTCTGATACGAAAAGTGAAATTTCTTTTATGTTTTTGCCTTCAACAGTTATACCGAAGTCATAGCTGCCGCTCATAAGATTTATCGCCTTAACCTCGTGGAACTGATAAATTCTCTCGGCAATTCTGTCAAAGCCTCTGTTTCTCTGCGGTGTAACCTTAAGCTCGATATACGCGGTAACGGTATCGGCACCATACGCCTTATCCCAGTTTATTCTCGCGCCGTAGCCGAGAACAACTCCCTCGCCCTCAAGCTTATCTATAATCTCCGCCAGCTCTGTCACGGGAATAGAAAGCATTGTTGACATCTGCTCAAGACTGAGGCGGCAATCCTCATGGAGCAGGTTTAAAACCTTTTCTGCTTTTATTTCGTAATTGAAATCTGTCATGGTAATACCTCCAATTTAAATAGTCTACTAATAATATCACTTTTATTGTAATAAGTCAATATGCGTATATGACAAATTACGGCAGTTTAATTCCTGTCCCATTGCACAAAACTGTCCTTGGTGCAGAGGTGATATTAAGGGGGTCACCCTCCCAGATAACTATATCTGCGTCAAGTCCCTCGGCTATGCTTCCGACGCGGTTATCTATTCCGCAGATTTTGGCAGGAACACATGTGATTGCACGCAGAGCGTCAAGCCTTGACAATCCATGCTTTACAGCCAATGCCGCACAAAGAATAAGGTGCTTTTGCGGAGTTTCGGGGTGGTCGGTAATGATTGCGGTCTCTATCCCTGCCATGCAGAGAGCCGCAGGGTTTGTCTCGCTCTGGTTTTTAAGCTCAGGCTTGCTTCTGTCTGTCAGAATAGGGCCTGCAAGCACGGGAATATTTTTGCCTTTAAGCTCGTCTGCGATGAGGTAACCCTCGGTTGCATGAACAAGGACAAGCTTCAGTTCAAATTCTTGTGCGATGCGTATTGCGGTAAAGATATCATCAGCGCGGTGAACATGAGCGTGGAGCGGAATTCTGCCCCTCATAAGAGGAAGAAGTGCCTCACACTTCATATCAAAATCAGGCATTTCCTCTGTATCGTCCGCATCTGCTTTGTTAATCTGCTCCATATATTCCGATGCCTTGAACAAGGTCTCGCGTATCTGTGCCGCAACCGCCATTCTTGTAGTGGGTGTCTGACTCTTGTCATTGTATACACATTTCGGGTTTTCACCAAATGCAATTTTAATCGCAAGAGGCTCCCGTATTGCCATCTTGTCAACACACCTGCCAACAGTTTTCATGGCAAGCATCTGTCCGCCTATCGGATTTGCGCTTCCGGGGCCTGTTACAACCGTGGTTATACCTGCCTCTGCCGCCTCGCTGAAAGCTCTGTCCATCGGGTTGACCGCGTCAATCGCACGAAGGTGCGGAGTTATCGGGTCGGTCTCCTCGTTGCCGTCAGAGCCTTCAAAGTTAAGACTGTCCTCCCACATTCCTATATGAGAGTGTGCGTCCACCAAACCGGGCGTTACCACAGCACCGCCTGCATCGATTATCTCGGCTGTATCAGGTTCGGAAAAATCCGACATCTCGCCGACCTTTGATATTTTATCGTCATTTATGATTATGTAGCCGTTTTTAATTTCGCCCATATCCGACATTGTCAGTATATGAGCATTTTTGATTATTGTCATATAAAAATTCCTTTCGGTTATTAATCGCATGCTATAAGCTCTGTATTAAATTCTTTTGCAAGGCTTTCGCCTGCAGCTTCTCCCAGCACCATGCAGGCGGTAGAGAGACAATCCGCAAGGAGTGCGGAGTCTGCCTTTATGCTTGCGCCCGATATGCCGCTGTCAGACGGATAGCCTGTCTCGGGGTTTAGTATGTGATGATATTTTTTGCCCTGCCATTCAAAGTACCGCCGATAGCTGCCTGCCGTGACAACTGCACCGTCTGTAAGGGTAACTGTCTGCGAGTATTCGCCGTTTGCGGCATACGGGTTTTGTATGCCGATAAGCCAACTGCCGTCTGCGCGTGCAGGATTTTTGCCAAATACATATATATTTCCGCCAAGGTCTGTGACCGCATAGTCACAGCCGTACTCTTTAAGCACCTCTGCCGCACAGTCAGCCGCGTAACCTTTTGCCGCACCGCCGAGGTCGATTTTACATTCGGAGCCTGATTTTACAAGAGTTTTTCCCTCTGTATCGAGTGTTAACTGCTCGTATCCCACATGCTTCAGAGCATTTTTAATTTCCGTGTCGGTCGGGGGCATGGCGCCCTCCGAGAAGCTCCATATATCCTTAAGCGGTGCAACGGTTATATCAAAAGCACCGTTTGATTTTTCGCATACATCAAGTGCGGTAGTCAAAATCTCAGTCATATCGTCGCTGAGAGGAATTTTCTCATCTGCCGCCGCACGGTTTATAGAGGCAACCTCTGAAAACTCTGAGTAGAGGGAGGTTAAATCCTCAATTTGTGATATTCTGTCAAACGCCGCAGATACCGCGGCTTGTGCCGCGTCGCCCCCTGCACGGATTGTGCAGACGGTGTCCATCATAATGCGTGTTTCGGAGTATTCGCCGGCACTGTTTGCAGAGCAGCCGACAAGAACCAAAACAAAAAGCAATGGAATTAGTTTTTTCATAAATTTTATTCCCTTACCTGTAAATAGCATATTTTCATTTATTATACATCAATCGTGTAAAAAGGTCAACTGAAAAAGAATAGGGAATGGACAAATCCATTCCCACAGATTTAAAACTGCCGTTTAAGGGGGTTGTCACTTTTGCTTGCACAAAAGTAACCAAAATGCAGTCGGGGATACCCCGACACCCCATATCTGCGCACCCGAAAAAGATATGTTTCAATCACTCGGATTTATTTCGCAGTCGCCGTGACGCAGCGTTACTTTAGTGCACGAAATATGCCGAGCGTGGTGCTTTACAAGATTGCACGAGATTACAAACACTTACCATCGGCAACTCAAATGTTCGTTTGGGTTGTAGGGGACATTCACGAATGTCCCGCGGGCGATTCGTGAATCGCCCCTACAAATAAATCCGTATGTTAGGACAAATCCATTCCCACGCATTATTATCTGCTCTTTGGATTAAAGATAAGGGCGATAAGAAAGCCGAATACGATAGATGCGCTTATTCCGCCTGCGGCGGCTTTGGCACCGCCCGTAATAATCCCGAGCAGACCACTCTCTTTGACTTCTTTTATTACACCCTTTGCAAGAGTATTTCCAAACCCGATAATCGGCACGGTTGCACCGCCGCCTGCAAACTCTACCAGCTTGTCATATATACCGAATGCTCCGAGTATAACACCCAGCACCACAAATGAGACAAGTATTCTGCCGGGTGTCAGCTTTGTTTTGTCTATTAAAATCTGTGCAATTGCACATATCAGGCCGCCTACCCAAAAGGCATTTATATACTGCATCATATTTCCGCCTCGCTTTCTGCAATTTTAAGTGATACGGCATGAGCAATACCCGGAACGGACTCGCCCTGGAGTGATGAGGTCTGGCTGAGAAGTGCGCCCGTACCGACACTGAGCAGGCTTTTAATTTTGCCTGCCCTCATTTCGGGCAAAAGATGACCGCAAAGAACCGACGCAATACAGCCGCAGCCGCTTGCACCTGCATGGACATCCTGCCTGTCGATGTCATAAATCATACAGCCGCAGTCTCTGTAATTGTTTGAAATATCAATGCCGTCCTTTGAGAGCAGGTCGACAAGAACCTCAGACCCTACCGTACCGAGGTCGCCCGTGACGATTAAATCGTAGTCTGAGGGTTTAAACCCCGTATCCTCAAAGTGTGCCTTTATGGTTTCGTATGCGGCAGGTGCCATTGCACCGCCCATGTTGTTTGGGTCCTTAATTCCCATATCAACAATTTTGCCCGTTGTGATGTGAGTAACCCTGATATCACCAGTTTTGCAGCCGCTCTGCAGAACCGCCGCACCCGAACCCGTAACTGTCCATTGTGCGGTGGGTGTTCGCTGACCGCC
>JAZUCQ010000069.1:0-10921 GCA_045639145.1 Clostridia bacterium
CATTGCCTCTTCGATAGCAACAGCAACTGCAACGGTCATACCAACCATTGGGTTGTTACCTGCGCCGATAAGCCCCATCATTTCAACATGAGCGGGAACTGATGAAGAACCTGCAAACTGAGCATCAGAGTGCATTCTTCCCATTGTATCTGTCATACCGTAAGAAGCAGGACCTGCAGCCATGTTATCGGGGTGAAGTGTTCTTCCTGTACCGCCGCCCGATGCAACCGAGAAGTACTTCTTACCCTGCTCGATACATTCCTTCTTGTATGTACCTGCAACAGGATGCTGGAAGCGTGTGGGGTTTGTGGAGTTACCAGTGATAGAAACATCAACGCCCTCAAGATGCATGATAGCAACACCCTCACGAACATCGTCTGCACCATAGCAACGAACCTTTGCACGCTCACCGTTTGAATATGCAGTCTCCTTAACAACATTAACCTTACCTGTAAAATAGTCAAACTGTGTCTGAACATAGGTAAATCCGTTAATTCTTGAAATAATCTGAGCAGCATCTTTACCAAGACCGTTGAGGATTACACGCAAATCTTCTTTTCTTGCCTTGTTTGCAGATCTTGCAAGACCGATAGCACCCTCAGCTGCAGCGAATGACTCGTGTCCTGCGAGGAATGCAAAACATTTTGTCTCATCACGGAGAAGTCTTGCACCGAGGTTACCATGACCTATACCAACCTTTCTGTCGTCTGCAACAGAACCGGGGATACAGAAAGACTGAAGTCCGAGACCAATCTTCTCAGCAGCGTCAGCCGCAGATGTGCAACCATCCTTGATAGCGATTGCAGCACCTACGATGTATGCCCAACATGCATTCTCAAAACAGATAGGCTGAATTTCCTTTACCATATTATATACATCTATACCCTTATCATCGCAAATCTGCTTTGCTTCTTCAATGGAGGAAATTCCATGTTTTGCAAGCTCTGCGTTGATTTGGTCTATTCTTCTTTCATAGCTTTCAAATAATGCCATCTTAAACCCTCCTTATTCGTGTCTGGGGTCGATGAGCTTGTCTGCCTCATCAACTCTTCCGTACTGGCCGCTTGCCTTCTCAAGTGCTTCGTTTGCGTCCATACCCTTGCCAATCATCTCCATCATCTTACCAAGGTGAACAAACTTGTAACCGATTGTCTGACCATCTTTGTCAACTGCAAGCTTTGTTATGTAACCCTCTGCAAGCTCGAGATATCTCGGACCCTTAGCCTTTGTAGCATAGGTTGTACCAACCTGGCTGCGGAGACCTTTACCGAGGTCCTCAAGACCTGCACCGATAGGAAGACCGTCCTCTGAAAATGCAGTCTGTGTACGACCGTATACAATCTGGAGGAATAACTCTCTCATAGCTGTGTTGATAGCATCACAGACAAGGTCAGTGTTAAGAGCCTCGAGCAATGTCTTACCAACCAAAATCTCAGAAGCCATAGCAGCCGAATGTGTCATACCGCTGCAACCTACTGTCTCAACAAGAGCCTCCTCGATTATACCCTCTTTTACATTAAGGGTAAGCTTACATGTGCCCTGCTGAGGCGCACACCAGCCGATACCATGTGTCAAACCTGAGATGTCACCGATTTCCTTTACCTGTGTCCATTTACCCTCCTGAGGGATGGGTGCAGGACCGTGATATGCACCCTTGGCAAGAGGACACATCTTTTCTACTTCGCTTGAATACTTCATATGTCTGCTCCTTTCGTTTCTCTTATGGTGAAATATAATCACCGATATGACTGTGTATGAAATACATCAATCTCATGCCTTTTCATTTTATTGTAACATATAAAATAAAAATCTGCAAGTTTTTATCAAAAAAAGTTTCCATAATTTTCTCTTGAATGTAATGCAAAAATATGATACAATAGCTAAAACATCAGAATGAGGGTGATTTCAATGCAGGAACTTATCGAAAAAGGCAAGCTTGCAAAGCAGGCATCGTACGGACTTTCCAAGCTTTCGGCAACTGACAAGAACAAGGCTCTTTCAGCTATCGCGGATGCACTTTGCAAAGAGGCTGATTTTATACTCGCAGAAAATGCGAAGGACATAGAAAACGGTCGAAATAACAATATGCGTGAAGGCTTGATTGACAGACTTCTTTTAACATATGAGCGTATATCAGCCATGGCGGAGGGAATACGCCAGATTGCGGCACTCCCTGACCCGATAGGCGAAGTTATACACCAGACAAAGCGCCCGAACGGACTTAAAATCGGCAGGGTAAGAGTTCCCCTCGGTGTTATTGGAATTATATACGAGGCACGCCCCAATGTAACAGCAGACGCGGCAGGACTTTGTATAAAAGCAGGGAACGCCGTAATTCTTCGCGGCGGCAAGGAAGCAATAATGTCAAACCGTGCAATCACAAAGGTTATGCAGGACGCAGGCTACTCAAACGGTCTGCCCGTTGGCTCTATAAATCTTGTAGAGGATACAAGCCGCGAGAGCGCGACCGCACTTATGCGTCTTAATGATTACCTTGATGTTATAATTCCGCGTGGCGGTGCAGGTCTTATCCGTTCGGTTGTAGAGAATGCAACTGTACCCGCCATCGAGACAGGAACAGGCAACTGCCATGTATATGTGGATAAATCCGCAGACCTTGAAATGGCAAAAAATATTGTAATCAACGCAAAAACGCAGCGGCCGTCTGTGTGTAACGCAGAAGAAAAACTGCTTATTCACAAGGATATTGCGGACGAATTTTTAAATATAATTATTCCCGAGCTTACAAAAAGGGGTGTTGAGATTGTCGGCGATGAATATGTATGCGGAATATATAAAGACTCCACCCCTGCAACCGAAGAGGATTGGAGCTGCGAGTATCTTGACCTTAAAATAGGAATTAAAACTGTTGAAAACTTAGATGAGGCAATTTTACATATAAACAAATATAACAGCCGTCATTCCGAGGCAATTGTTACAAGCGACTATTTATCATCGCAGAGATTTCTTGACGAGGTAGACGCAGCGGCGGTTTATGTTAATGCATCAACCCGATTTACCGACGGCTTTGAATTTGGATTTGGTGCAGAAATCGGTATCAGTACCCAGAAAATCCACGCACGCGGTCCCATGGGACTTGAGGCACTTACAACAACCAAGTATATAATATTCGGAAACGGACAGATAAGATAAACAAGGCGGCATATGCCGCCTTTGTTTATTCCTCAGGCATCATCTTTTCTATTACCTCGGTTTTTGCTATATTTTCTCTGCATAAAAGCTCAACTGTCACCTCGACCTCTCCGTGCTCGTTCAGGGTATAGCTTTCAATCTGTTCGATTATTTCCGCTCCCTCAGGAAGCTCTTTCTTTAATCCATCAGAGAGTTCGGCAATTCCCGTTTCGACCGCCTCTGCCGCAGTTCGTTGTTTCTCCTCTTTTATCTCTTCTGAATACTCTTCTTTTTTTACAAAAAGCGACGGCACAATATCAATGGGAACACTGTACTCCTTTTGTTCCTCTTTGTAAGAAAACTCGTTGTAGGGTGCAGACCTTTTAAAAAACAGAGGCAGGTCGTACCCAAGTACAGACAGAGTATATCGTTTTTTTATCTCACCCGTCTTTATACTCTCGGTATATTTAAGAGGATAAACCCCTGTCTTTGAATACCGCGTTTTTGCAAACACCTCTCCACGCGCCTTGACATATCTAAATCCCCTCACACCGCTGTCCACAATGCCGCTGACCAACATATCACCTTCACGCACACCCGAGCCGACCTTTACAACTGTTTGTCCCTCTCTTACCTCAACTTTCTCAATCTCCCCATCCTTTGATGCGACAAGATTGTATGCGGTATCATCGTTTTCTATTCCGGCTTCCTTTTCTATCCGCTCTACAATCTCGATATATACACGGGAACCGTTTGCGTTCACCCCGACCCACGCAAGGTCATCAACTGCCGTCATCATTTTGTTTCGTATCACATCAGGCTCAATAAGCGAGGTTCTTGTGCCAAGCGACAATCCGCACTCTTCAAGCTTTGCCAAGACAGTCTGCGTATCAATCCTCTGATTTCCAAAAACGGTTATACCCATTATGTGTGTCGATGAATACCAAAGCATCACCGCAAGCACAATAATACCGCCGACCACAAACTTTCTGTTACGGTATCTTCTGAGCAAAAACGGAAGTCCGTGCCGCTTGGTTATTCTGACACGGCTTTTGGTACGGCGCGCAGGGGTTCGGATTTGTTTAAACGCCTCTATGCTTGCTTTAAAGATTATGCGTTCGCTTCCGCACCGTTTTATATCCCATATCGCCATTTTTCTGTGCATACAAATATTTATAAGCCGTTCTGTAAACGGTCCTTCCGCCTGAACAGACAGCCACCCTGAAAGATAGTTATAAATCAGATTTCGTTTCATAATCCGTTCTAATCCTCCGCAAACATCACACCCGAAATATTACCCGTTATATATAAAAGTTCATCGGTTATCACTCTGATTTCCAAGCCTTTTCCGCTTATCTCTGCTGTATGGGGATTAATTTTCACACGGATGCGCTTGTCGCTGTATTCCAATATTCCTTTATAATTTTCCAGAACAACTCCGCGGTTACCATCCATTTTTATTAAAGCGGTATCGGATATATCAATCTTGTCGGCTATCTTTGAGCGGATAGACTTCTGCTCCTGCAAGCTGCTGTTTTCATTCTTCATTGTTGCCTCATTCCTCTGCATAATATGATAATTATTTTTATGCATCAAACGGATAAAAAATGAATAACTTTACCCCTCTGCGAATAGATAAATAAACAGGAGTGATATTAAATGCTGAAAAAACACAGTGTTGCAGCAAGGACTGCCGCGGCAGTCTGTATTATATATTTATCTGCGGCTATGATTATATCTCCAACCCGTGCAATGAATGCCGCAACTTCTGCACTCGAGCTGTGTGCTTACACCGTTATTCCCTCATTATTCCCTTTTATATTCTGCGGAAATATGTTTATTTCACTTGGTGCGGCGCGGATAATGAGCAAGTGTCTGTCGCGTATCATGCAGCCGATTTTCGGGGTTTCGGGGGCAGGTGCACTCGCCCTTGTTCTTGGAATAGTCAGCGGCTACCCCGTCGGGGCAGTATGTGCCGTCTCTCTTTACAATTCAGGCGAATGCAGTAAAACCGAAGCAGAACGCCTCCTCGCTTTTTGCAACAATTCAGGTCCTATGTTCATTATCGGTGCGGTCGGCTGCGGAATGCTCCAAAATCACAGGCTCGGAATTCTGCTCTACCTCACCCATATATTTGCAGCACTTATCTGCGGTATGGTATTCCGTCTATGGGGACATACCGAAAAAAGCAGGTTTCTTCCTCCCTCACGCGACGAGGAGAACATAAAAACAACCGCACCCGATATAGGTGCGGCTGTCGCCAAGTCTGTTGATACAATTCTTTTGATATGCGGTTTTATAATAATTTTTGCAGTATTTACTGCGGTAATACCCGATTGCGATATAAAGAAGTATATCTATTGTGTTCTTGAAATAACAGGCGGTGTAAAACAGCTTATCCAAGACGGCGGAACTCTTCCTGCCGCGGCATTCTTTATCGCCTTTTCGGGTATCTCGGTGCTTATGCAGGTATCCGCGATAACCTTGCCGTCGGGGCTGTCGGTTATGCCCTATGTTTTAGGAAAACTGTTGCAGGCGGTTATCGCGTTTTTGCTGACCTTTGCGGCAATACGGTTTCCCCCATACGCAACACCTGTTTTCTCGCCCGTTTCAATACCGCTGTTAAATCCGTCCCCCAAAACACTCCTTGCAAGCTCACTGCTTACAATTACATGGTCGGCAATCGGGATAATTATACTGATAATAGTTGTAAAAATTTTCGACCGTTACAGCAAATAAGGCTCTGCCTCCGAGGTAACAATATTAAGCTGCGGGAACCGCTCCGCAAGGTACTCACTCATGAATTCACATATGATATTTTCGGTTTCAAAATGCCCTGCATCGACTACGCTTATGCCAAGCTCAAACGCAAGCTGTGCCTCGTGGTGTCGGATATCAGATGTTACATAGGCATCCGCTCCTGCACGGTATGCGGTATAAATTCCGTCACCGCCTGCACCACTGCAAACTGCAACACGGGTTACCTGCTCTGTCGGTGCACCGACAGAACGGATTGTACGGCAGCCGAGAATACTCTTGACAAGGCTCACAAAATCGGCAAGCTCCGCAGGAGATTCAAGTTCACCTACTCTGCCTATATTGTCTCTGCCTTCACATTCTTCATCAGTAAAGCGGCGTACATCTTCAAGTCCGAGCTTTTCGGCAAGAATATCATTCATTCCGCCGTCTGCCTTGTCAAGATTGGTATGTGCCGAGTAGACAGATATCCCTTCACGGATAAGCGTGCTGATTATACTTCCCGATACATCCTGCTCCACAATACGCTTTAAGGGCGAGAATATCAGCGGATGATGCGAGATAATCAAATCCGCTCCGCACTCTGTCGCACAACGAACATTTTCTGATGTAACATCAAGGCAGATATACACAGTCTTGACTGTCTGCTCACTGTCTCCCACCATAAGTGCGACATTATCCCAGCTTTCCGCAAGTTCCTTCGGCGCGAGTCTTTCTATTGCATCTGTTATATCACATACCTTATACATAATGATATTTCCTTTCATATATTAAATCAAGCACTTGACTTCTGCCAAAAGCCGTCTGCACTCTTCAATCTTATTTTTAGATTGCGATGTATCCGATACAGACAATCCCCTTATCATATTTTCAAGCTTTTTTATCCGCCTTTCAAGATACTCTGCAAAATGAGGCGGTCTGTGACAAATAAGCTCTCTGCCGAGATAAAGCTCTGTCTCTGTCAGAGGTTCGCCTTTATCCTCAGCTTTTTTTACAGATAATATATTATATATTTTCTCATCTTCTTTTGCCAAAGTCTCTGCCATTACTGTCCAGCCGTTTTTATACAGATATTCACGAAGCTCAGGGGCAGCCGTCATAGGCTGCAGAACAACTGTGCAATCCTCTTTTATCTTATCCCTGCCGCTCTCCAATATTTGGGCAATAATAAGTCCGCCCATACCTGCGATTGAAATGGCGTCTGCCTCACCGACCTCCAAAGTTTCAACTCCTCCGCCGAGCCTGAGCGAAATTCTATCTTCAAGCTGATATCCCTTAACCGTTTTCTCCGCACGCTCAAGAGGTCCTCTCTTTATGTCAGAGGCAACCGCAAAGCTGCATCGGTTTTTCATACACAAGTAAACAGGCAGATATGCGTGGTCTGTTCCTATGTCGGCAAAGCAATCACATTGCGGAATAAGCTCAGATGCCGCCGCAAGTCTCGGTGTAAGCTGTGGTGCATTTTTTTGCATATGAAGTATCCTCTCATTCGTAAATCATTATGACAACAAAATACCATAAACACACCCCTTTGTCAAGCGATTGTAAGCCTTGCATATTATTGTGAAGTATGTTAAACTAAATATAAGGAGTTGAACCAAATGAAAGAAAAAATATATACCATACCCGTAAACGAAGCCTTCGACACCGATTGCGAATGTCCGTTCTGCGTACTTGAAAAAAAGACGGATGAGGATATTTTAGATTATGTGCTCGGACCTTCCTATATGGAAGAAGACATCAGGGAAGAAACCAACAAGGCAGGCTTTTGTAAATACCATTACGATAAGATGTTCCACGCACAAAACCGACTCGGCGTTGCACTTATGGTAAGCACCCACCTGAAAACAATCAACAGGGCATTTGATGACCTTCTTGAAAAAGAAAAGGATACGAAACGAGGTCTGTTCTCCAAAAAATCCGATACCATATCTCCCGTTTCTGAGTACACAGAAAAGCTTGCCTCCTCCTGCTATGCGTGCGAGAGAACTAAAGGCAGAATGGACAGCTACTTTAATACATTTTATTATTTGTGGAAAACAGAGGCAGAGTTCCGCGACAAGGTTAAAAACTGCAAAGGCTTTTGCCTGAATCATCTGTCAAGAGTAATCTCAGGGGGACGCAATAAGCTGAGCCGAGACAAATTCAGTCAGCTTTTAGATGTTTTGTCCGAGATACACAAGAAAAACTTTGCCCGTATCGACGAGGAGCTTGATTGGTTTATCCAAAAATTTGACTATCGCTTTCATGATGAACCATGGAAAAATTCCAAAGACGCACTTGAGCGTGCTATTTTAAAAATTTCATCAACAAGACTTTAAAATATGCCCTGTCCGCCAAATAGCGGACAGGACATATTTCATCTCAAAATTTCCTCTACACTTCTTTTGTTTGTTCTGAGGTATCTCCCAAGCATGTAAAGTCCGTCGCTCTCTCCGTATTTTACTACATTTACTTTTTCTTCACAACCGAGCGTAATTTTAAAACCCATCCCCTTTAGAATATCATAAGATGCCTCGCTGACACTCCCGAACGGATACGCAAAAACCGTAGGTGTATACCCAAGGTTTCGGGTTATCTCGCTTTGCAGCTTACCGACATCTGAGTATATATATTCCGCATACGCCTCGGCAGACTCTCCCGTTTTCTTTTTGGTTCCGTTTCTTCCTTTATCGGTTGTATGTGAGTTGTAGCTGTGATTTTGTATCTCAACAAGACCCGAATTACACATTTCCTGTGCTTGTGACCAGGTAATGTGCGAATACCTCGGATTTTCCTCGGTTGTCTCACTGTATAAATCCGTATATTTTCCTATAATCGAAATAATCGCCTTCATATTATATTCTTTAAGGAGCGGATAGGCATAACAATAATTATTAAAATATCCGTCATCAAATGTCAGCATAATAGGCTTTTCGGGGAGCGGTGTTCCGTTTTCCGCATAGTCAATAAGCTCTTTTGAGCTTATTGTTGTGTATCCGTTTTCGCTTATGTACTTTAAATCCTTTTCAAGGGAATCTTTTGTTATAACGAATTTTCCTGCAAGACTGCTGTCATCGCATATCGCGTGATACATAATAATCGGCAGATGTATTTGAGGCTCCGTCTCCTCCTGCTCGGCATGGCCGAGGAAAATGTATGCTCCGCATATTGTCAGTAAAATTACTGTAATATAAAAAATCACTGTTCTGAATTTTATAATAAGCACAAAAAAATCACCCCATACATATATATGCAAATCGGGGTGATTTAAGAATTTTACGGTCTATCTTCTAAGGCCGTTCTCTCTTTTCTTGTCATCATCTTTACTTGAAAAAACAAGTCGTGCGTACAAATATTCAAATATAGAAAATTTGCGTATACCTACAAAATAGCCGACAAATATAACTATTGGCAAAGCAAAAATCTGCAATACATACGCAAATATGTTTCCGCTCGGAACAAGTCCCGCAAAGCACAAGTACCACATTCTGAATATGAAATCTGTCATTCCGTAAATCCGAAAGCCTCCGATAAAAAAGTCAACCTCTCCTTTTAAAAACGGAAAATCGGCATTCCATAATTCAGGCGCTATAACACGAAGTGCCAAAAGTGCCACAGGCACAATCGCAGTGTATACCGAAATCTTAAGCGGAACGAATTTATCGGGGTGATATCCCGGTATATTACGCGCATCTTTAATTCCTACATTCCATGCCGTACTATACATGAACAGGACATATAAAACAGATGTTATCAAAGAGAACAGAACGGGACTTGACTCAGCAAACCCAAACATTCCAACCATCAAAAAGACCGAAATCAAAAACACAATAATGTGTATTGCATATATCTTTGATACCGCTTTTAAAATCTTCATAAAACAAATATCGCCTCTCTTAATACGCCGTTTAATCAGGGAAAGCTCTGCAAAGAACCGCCACAACCTCTGCCCTTATAATCGGGTCTGAAGGTCTGAAGGTCGGCATACCGCCGTATGACATATCACCTGTTATAACTCCCTTGTCAACTGCCGCCGCAATATATGCACGATTGTGCGAGGAGATGCTTTGCCAATCCGAAAATCTTTCCGAAAGATATCCGTCAGGGTCAGTATATTTCGTAACATCAATACCTAGGGCCTTTATCATAGCAACCGTTACATCTTCACGAGTTGCAGGCTCCTCCGGATTAAAATAAAGAACTCCGTTTTCTGTATATCCCGTAATAAGAGAAAGTGCAGAATTTACATACGGAAAAAACCACTGGTCAGACGGAACATCGTGATATGGAGAAATTGTACTTGATACAATCTCAATTTCTGCGATGTTTACCAGCATCTTAGCATATTCGCATCTTTGAACATAGTTATTCGGTGCAAATGTACCGTCACCGTATCCGCCTACAACTCCTCTGTCAACCAGCTCATATATATATGGAGCTGCCCATTCTGTCTCGGGTACATCAGTAAACAATTCACGAGCCGAGCAAGCCGTTGTTCCAAAAACCAGAATAATTGCGATTGCAAAAGTTATAAACCTCTTCATCTCAAAACCTCCTGTTTTGTTTGTTGACTTTAGATGTATACAAATTTCCGCTTATATGATTATACTTAATAAATTGCTTTTTGTCAAGTTTGCGGCAGACACACAAAAGCCTTCCCACGCGGGAAGGCTTTTGAATAAATCAAATTATCTTTGAATAAACATCTGTGTCCAATAGTTTCCGTTTGCAACATATCCTACACCTATTCTGTTATAGGATGCATTCAGAATATTTGCTCTGTGTCCCGACGAATTCATCCATCCGTCAACAACAGCCTGAGGTGTCGCCTGACCTCTTGCTATATTCTCGCCTGCACTTTTGTAAGATATACCAAACTGATTCATCATCTCAAACGGTGAACCGTAAACAGGACTTGTGTGTGAGAAATAGTTATTGTCCTTCATGTCCTGAGATTTAATTCTTGCAACACGGCTAAGCTCTTCGTCTGCCTCAAGTGCCTGCAAGCCGTTTTCAACTCTTATTTCATTTACAAGTCGAATAACCTCTT
>JAZUCQ010000070.1:0-3518 GCA_045639145.1 Clostridia bacterium
TTTATTATCTCGTCAAGGGTTCTGCTTGTTCCCGAGCTTTCGTAGACGGGAATGACAATCGTTTCAAAGTTTGCAAGCATGGCATTGATTATATCATGCTCACTTTCTGTACCCGAAAAGATATATGTGTCGGGGAAGAGATAACCCTCAAGACGGTTTTCGCGGCTTGGAATATTATTTATAAAGTCATAATCAAAGCTTCCGACTTCAACCTCACGCATAAATACCTCGCGGTTGATAAGACCTGCTTCTTCAAGCTTGTCCGCAATGCGGTATATTTCAAACCCCTCGGGAATGGTAACCTTTATGCTTTCAGCCTCAGGGATTTTTTCAAGCTCTTTTATTATCTTGCCATAACTCATAGACGCGTTGAAGGTATGTTTTCCCATTTGATAGACACCGCCGCCCGAAACCTTTGCATAGAGCTTAAAGGCGGTTTTGTTTACAATTACACCTGATGCTTTGAGGTCGTCTGTAATCGAGGAAAGCCCCGAGCCTTCTTCTATGTTTAAAACGATGTCAGTTTTGCCGCCGCCGATACCGAACATATCAAAGACAGTGGAAGTAAGAGTTACTAAAATTGTAATTGCTATAATAAATGCCGCTGCGGCAATGCAATATTTAATTTTTTTATCCATTGCAGGTCACCTCTTTTAAAGTATAGCCATAAGTACGAGTGCCGTCGCAATTATTATAAAACAGAGCAAAATCGGCACATTTACAAAGCTTTGTCCCAAAAGAACGGGAGTTTTAATAACATTTACTGCGGTCGGTTTTTTTGTTATGTTTAAGAAAGCTGCATATAGTATGCCAAAGCCTAAAACGCCTGCCACAAAGATTGAGATTGTAAGCACGGGCGCATATAACAAATCAGAGCTGAAGTACCCGAGCAAAAGTGCCGTTGTGTTGCTTGCAAAATGGAAAAGCATTGCAGAATACACAGAGCCTGTCCGCCGAACCAGGCTTGTCATAACGGTACCCATAAATATATATCCCATAAACCCGAACACATCTGCGTGCAGTACGGCAAACATAATCGAGGAAAATATAACTGCCGCACGGGTGTTGAATTCTGACATTGAGCCGTCAACAATGCCACGGAATAAAAATTCTTCAAATATTGCAGGAATAATCCCCACAACAAATATTGCCGCCAAAAGCTCACCTGCCGATTGCGGTACATATGAATCAGTACCCTCAAGCAGAAGATTTACGGGGAGGTTTATTACAACCATCACAAACTGCCAGCACACACCAAACAGCAGTATCGGGATAATGTGTTCCCTGCGGCACCTTTTAAGATAAAACTGCCTTGCCGCCGTCTCTGCTGTAACACCGTTTGTCCTCGCGTATATCACAAGAGGAATAAGGTATGCACAAAGACCTATAATAAGCGATTGCAGATACATAGGGAGCGGATTTGTAAAAAAACTCGACACTATTCCCAATATAACTGTTATCAAAGCATTCACTGCCGCGATTGAAAGCAGCATATATCGTATGCCTCTGAGCTTTTGCTTATTTTTCAAATAACCTGTAGCCATAATTTATATCATCTCCGATGTACTGATAACCCGACAAACGGGGATATCAAATTCCTCACACGGCAGACTTTCCGTTACACAGCACGAAAAAGCAAGTCCGACCGAGTAACCGCAAAAATCCTTTAAAAATTTATCGTAATATCCGCCACCATAGCCAAGCCGCATTCTGCGTCGGTCAAAGGCGAGTGCAGGAACGATTGCAAGGTCAATACAATTCTTTTCCAAAGGCTTATTATCTGTCTGCGGCTCGGGTATTCCGTATGCACCGCATACAAGCTGAGACATATCGTCTATGACAACAGCACTCATTGTACGACTTTGTGTGTCACACAAAGGAACAGCCACCCGTTTGCCGTCAGATAAAGCCTTGCGTATTATTTTGTCTGTTGAAACCTCGCTGCCGACTGACACATATATAAAGATTGTTTGGGCGTCTTTGTAGACTTGAGAGTTTATAAGTAACTCGTATATTTTTTCATTTTCTGCAGTCTGCAAGGTATCGCTCATAGAGTTCCTTAAAGACCTGTACCTTGCACGCAGTTCTTTTTTGCAGCATGTCATAGTGGGTACTGCATAGTGTCAAGCACGCCCTTGCCGTTGCCATCTTCTGACGAGAAGTAGTCAACGATTGCCGCTCCAAATTCGGGTGCTGCACCTGCACCCTTTGCGGTTATAATGTGGTCTGATACTGCAACGGGACAATCGCAGATATCCGCACCTAAAAGATGCTCCTCAAAACTCGGGAAGCATACTGCCTCGCGTTCTTTTAAAAGTCCAAGCTCTCCCAAAATCATAGGAGCGGCACAGATTGCCGCGATAAGCAGCTCGTTTTCAGCACAGTATTCTATGAGCCGTTTTACAGCCTCATCGTTTTGAAGGTTGGTTGTTCCGGGCATTCCTCCGGGAAGAATTATACCCTCTACATCATCTGTGGAGATGTCCTCGACCTTCATGTCGGCTTTAACACAAACAGAGTGGGAGCCGCAAATTTCGTATCCGCCAACCCCTGCTGTTTTAACGGGTATATTACATCTTCGCATAATGTCAATCGGGGCGATTGCCTCGACCTCTTCAAATCCGTCTGCCAAAAGTACATATATCATAAAATCAGTCCTTTACTATTTATTTTTCATTACCGTCACAATAAACTTCGGAAGTGCCGCAAATCTGCCGATACGGCTGGGCTGCTTGCAAAGTCTGTAAAACCATTCAAGATTAAGTTTTATAAACACCTTGGGTGCACGCTTTACATTGCCTGCAATAACATCAAGGGAGCCGCCTGCACCAACGCAAAGCTTTACATTCAGTTTGTCTCTGTACATGCTTATCCATTTTTCCTGCTTGGGTGCACCAAGGCACACCATAAGAAAGTCTGCCCCTGAGGCATTTATCTGCTCGATAATCTCTGCCTCATCTTCTTGTTTAAAGTAGCCGTTGCGAGTACCTGCAATTTTAAGACCGGGATATTTTTCGCACAGCTTTTCGGCCGCGGTTTCTGCAACGCCCGGCTTTGAACCGAACATAAAAACGCTGCCGCCGAATTTACTCATACGCTCAAGCAGAGCGGTACACAGCTCAAATCCCGGTACACGCTCATAAAGCGGCTTACCTATTATTTTGGCACCGTATACAACACCTATTCCGTCAGGAACACACATATCTGCCGAATTGAGGATATTTTTAAATTCCTCGTCCTCGTATGCTGCCATTATAATTTCGGGGTTTGGAGTGTATACAACTGATACACCGTCGGATTTGACAAGCTCCTCGGCACGGTCAAGTGCCGCCTTTGCAGTAATTTTATCTATGTTTACACCAAGAATGTTTACGACATCTCTCATGGATAATCCTCCTTTTTTGCATTAAATTATATTTTAACACATTAGCTAAATTTTTGCAACCTCGAAATTATGTCAAAAGGAAGTAATATTACATATAATGGTATAGGAAAATTTTATTTATTTTAATGGATTA
>JAZUCQ010000071.1:0-4587 GCA_045639145.1 Clostridia bacterium
CGACTTCTCGCTTTGAGGGTGCAAACCAGGCTTATGTTCACGCAGGCGGCAGAATTGGTGTATTGGTAAACTTTGAAGTTGCTGATATGTCTAAGGTTGCAACCGATGAATTTAAGACAATGGCTAAGGATGTAGCAATGCAGATTGCAGCTGTTACACCTGAGTTTGTAAGAGAGTCTGAAATCCCTGCTGAGCGTGTTGAAAAAGAGAAGGAAATTCTCACAGCACAGGCTCTTAACGAGGGTAAGCCCGCAGCAATCGTTGAGAAGATGGTTGTTGGCAGAATTAAGAAGTTCTTCAAGGAAATCTGCCTTGTTGACCAGGCTTATGTTAAGGATCCCGACATCACAGTTGGCAAATATGTAGAAAATGTTGCAAAGAGTCTTGGAACTGAAATTTCTATCGTAAAGTTTGCTCGTCTTGAAAAGGGCGAAGGTCTTGAAAAGAAAGATGAAAACTTTGCTGATGAAGTTGCAAAGATGATGCAGTAATTAAACATTAAACCCCGAGCCGTCGGCTCGGGGTTATTTTTATCTTTTAGGAAATTACTACTTTTAAGTTGTAATTTCCTAAATTACAAACAAAGTGTACCTTAATCCCCCAAAATTGGGGATAGGGGGTTGAGGTGTTTAATCAAACACTTTTTTATAGCACTTCTTTTAATTTATCTATATCTTCCTGCTCGGTTGCCCAGCTTGTTGCAAACCGAACAACAGTATGATTTTCGTCAAATCTTTCCCAAAAGCTGAATACAACCTCTTTAGAAAGCTCCTCCATTTTTGAGTTTTCAAGGAGGATAAACTGCTGATTTGTGGGAGTCTCCATATAAAATGTATATCCCTTTTGCTTGAAAATCTCCTTCATCTGCTCCGCCTTATCTATTGCTGACTTACTTATTTCCATGTATAAGTCATCTGTAAACAATGCATCAAATTGAACCCCTAAAACTCTGCCCTTTGCAAGAAGGGCACCATGCTGTTTAACAATCGTCATAAAGTTTTTAGGGGTGTTTTTCTTGGTAAATACAACTGCCTCGCCGCATAGAGCGCCCACCTTTGTTCCGCCAATATAAAACACATCAGAAAGTCTCGCAATATCCGCAAGCGTTACATCGGTTTCCCTGCTCATCAAACCATAGCCAAGACGCGCTCCGTCAATGTATAAAGGTATATCGTATTCTTTGCATATTTCAGAGATACCTTTAAGCTCTGACTTGCTGTAAAGCGTTCCGTACTCGGTCGGGTGCGAAATATATACCATTCCCGGATGCACCATATGACTGCGGTTATCATCACTGAAAAATCCATGCAAATAACTTCTAAGCTCCTCCTCCGCTATCTTACCGTTATGCTGAGGTATCTCTAAAACTTTATGACCTGTATACTCAATCGCCCCTGCTTCATGTGTTGCAATGTGTCCTGTTTGTGCCGCAACTACACCCTCATACTGACTCAAAAGCGAATTTATTACGACCGCATTCGTCTGAGTTCCTCCAACAAGGAAATACACATCTGCATCACTGCAGCAGCACGCAGCTTTAATTTTTACGCGTGCTCTCACGCAATAAATATCATTTCCGTAGCCTGAGAGCGGTTCTAAATTTGTCTGTGTAAGCTGCTCTAAAATTTTAGGGTGAGCACCCTGTATATAATCACTCTCAAAAGATACCATTTTACCTCCTATATAAAACGGCATAACCATTTAGGTTATGCCGCATTTATGCAAATAATTAATTACTTCGCAGAAGCCTTCTTCTTGGCATTTACTGCAGAATCTCTCCAGGTTGCCCAAAGCGGACCTGCAACAAATACTGATGAATAGAAACCAACTACGATACCGATAATAATCGGAAGTGAGAACACCTTAATCGACGGAACGCCAAGAATATATACCATACCGATTGTCAAAAGTGTGGTGATTGTAGTGTTAATCGAACGGTTAAGTGTCTGCATAACACTGCTGCCGGCAATCTGTGCATATGTCTCTTTTCTTGCGTGTCTTGTATTCTCTCTGATTCTGTCCATAATAACGATTGTGTTATTGATGGAATAACCGAGAACAGTAAGAACAGCCGCAATAAAGTTTGTATCAACAGACCACTGCATAATTGAGTAGATACCGAGAAGAAGAACTACATCGTGTACAAGTGCAAGAACAGCAACAACACCCGATACAAATTCAAAACGGAATGTTACATAAAGCAAAATTGCAAGGCAAGCGAATACCGACATCCAGAATGCAGAACGAGCAAGCTCAGCACCGGTAGACGGTGATACGATATCCTGGTTTTTAAGGACAACGCCTGTTGCAGCAACCTCTGCTTCCTCTGTCTGAGCAGCTTCTTCTGTTGCCTCAGTAGCTGCAGCATCCTCTGTTACCTCTTCAGCCGCAGGCTCCTCAACGGGTGTACCATACTTTTCCGTAAGAGCAGCAGTGATTGCTCCAATCTTTTCAAGAGCAAAGTCTGAACGAGCCTCATCTGTTTCAAGGCTATTGTCAAAACCAAACTTAACAATTACTTCATTGCCTGATTTCTGAACAGAAGACGGGCTACGGTCTGAACCAAGTGCATTGTCAACAATATTCTGAACCTCAGCCACATCAAATTCTGAATTTATCTCATATGTTACAGCCATACCACCGGCAAAGTCTGTGTCAAGATTAAATCCACGCAAAACCAATGAAAGAACAGAAGCAATTACAAGAACCAATGCTATTCCCATGAATATCCACTTATGCTTAATAATTGAATACATTATGCTTTGCCTCCTTTCACTTCTGCATCATCTGACTTCTTAGAAATTCCGTACAGCCAGAGATTTTTAACATTCATACCAATCATCTGCTTGAGCATGAACTTGCTAACAAAAATAGCAGAAATCATTGAAACTACGATACCGATAAAGAGTGTAATACCAAAGCCTTTAATTGTACCTGTTCCAAGCCAACAAAGAATAACTGCCGCAATAATTGTTGTTATGTTAGAGTCGATAACCGCAGTAAGTGCACGGTTAAAGCCTGCATCAACAGCACTGCGAACCGTCTTGCCGAGGCGAAGTTCCTCTTTAATTCTTTCAAAGATAACAACATTGGCATCAACCGCCATACCTACTGACAATATAATACCTGCGATACCCGGCAATGTAAGGTTAACATGGCAATTTGCAAGAACAATAAGAACTATTGCAAGATAACCTATAAGTGCAAAGCTTGCCATAAGACCCATGAGACGATAAATAATAATCATGAACAGTATTACAAGAATAAGACCGATAATACCTGCTGTAATAGCTTTGGTAAGAGCCTCATCACCCAAGGTTGCGCTTACAGTACGAACCTCAACCTGTTCGAGTGAGAAAGGCAGCTGACCTGACTTGATGTTAGCAGCGAGTGCTCTTGCCTCTTCTGCAGTAAAGTCACCTGTAATAACACATGTGTTGCTGTCAATTCTCTCATTAACATTGGGAGCCGAAATTATGGTATTATCCATAACGATGTAGATAGGCTGTCCAACGAGCCTGCCTGTTGCGTCAGAGAACTTCTCTCTGCCTTCATCGGTAAGCTCGAGCGAGATGTAATATGAGCTTGCACTCATACCCGCCGATGTCTGACCGTACTCTGCGACAGCACTCTTAACAGCAGAACCCTCCATAACAGGAGTATCTACTACAACCTTACTTGGGTCATTTGGGTCAGCCGATACTGTCTCTGCAAATACGAGCTGAGCTGTTGCGCCGAGAGTTTCAACTGCCTCCTTTGCATCCTGAACATCAGGAAGCTCTACACGAATTTTATCTACACCCTGACGCGTAAGAGTAGCCTCTGTGTAGTTTTGGCTGTCAAGACGCGTTCTGAGCATACTTACGACGGTTTCCATATCTTCATCAGACGGATTTTCTGTCTGAGCCTTGTATACAATAACTGTACCGCCCTTCAAATCCAATCCCTGTGTAATACCGCCTTCGTCCGTTACGCCCGGAATTCTAACCTTTTCAGTAAAGTCAAGGCCGTAAACACCTGCGTAAAGAAGCGCTGCAATAACAAGTATAACAGCTGCAAATTTTACTAAGCTTCTGGACACTTTGTTTCCTCCTTTGTGCGGGGTTTTACCCCCTCGTTTGTGATTTGTATATATGTTTTAATTTTTTACTTAAATTATGTGTTATGTTACACCTTATGCAACTTGTTTATTATAACTCTATAAATAGCTTAAGTCAAGCATTTATCTAAATTTGTCATCAAATTTTAAATTAGTTTTATATCATTGATAACAAGTTCAAATGTGCATCCAAGAAAATCTGCCGCACGGCGGGACATAAGCATACGCGTTAAAAATATCTCAAAATAATCCATAATAGAACATATTTCGGTATCAATTTTTAAATCAAGGCGTATAATTTTATCCGGCAAAACAGAAACATCAGACTCGGTCGCCGCATAGTTGACCCTGTCATGAATATCAAATGTCAAAGGGTCCTGAGACCGCACGCGACCACGGCGTACATCTGTTTTATCCGCGAGAATAAGTGCCGCCGCAATCTGATTTACGGGCGTACCTGTTCCCTCATCGTGATTGCCGATAGCTGC
>JAZUCQ010000072.1:0-2534 GCA_045639145.1 Clostridia bacterium
TAATTTGCGACGCAAAGGAGATAATGGGTAATTTCCCAAGAAAAAGCAATATTTTTGATAAGTAAAGGCGTAGAACAAATTAAAATAAAGTGTTAGAATATAAATAAATTATAAATAAATATATATAATGGAAGGAGTTACAAAAATGAATGCAGAAAAAGAAAAACAGCTGAAGCTGCACGCTGCCAATGTCAGAAAGATGGCACTCGAGGCAGTATACAGTGCGGCTTCAGGGCATCCGGGCGGCTCGTTGTCGGTTGCGGATATCCTTACATATCTTTATATGGAAAAGATGAATGTGGACCCCAAAAACCCCAAGGCAGAGGACAGAGACCGTTTTGTTCTGTCAAAGGGACATTGCTCGCCTGCACTCTACGGTGCACTTGCAGAGAGAGGATTTATTCCCAAGGAGGATATCAAGACCTTCCGCCGTGTTGACAGCTACCTGCAGGGTCACCCCGACATGAAGGGCGTGAGCGGTGTTGATATGTCAACAGGCTCACTCGGTCAGGGAATAAGTGCGGCTTGCGGAATGGCAAAGGTTGCAAAGATGGACGGTAAGAATTACCGCGTTTATGCGGCTCTCGGCGACGGCGAGAGCGAGGAAGGTCAGGTATGGGAGGCTGCTATGTTTGCCGCTCATTATAAGCTCAATAACCTGACAGTATTCCTTGATTTTAACGGATTGCAGATTGACGGCGATATCACCGAGGTAATGAACCCCACCCCGTTTGATGCAAAGTTTGAAGCATTCGGCTGGAATGTTATCAATATTGATGCACATGACTTTAATCAGATTGAAGATGCAGTAAATCAGGCAGAAAAGTCGGACAAGCCTACACTTGTTCTTGCAAAGAGCATAAAGGGTAAGGGTGTATCGTTTATGGAAAATCAGGCAGGCTGGCATGGTGCGGCTCCGAACGCTGAGCAGTACGAGCAGGCAATAAGCGAGCTTGATGCGTATATCAAAGAAATCGGAGGTGAGGCATAATGGCATATGCACTTGGAGAAAAGGTAGCAACAAGAGTGGCTTACGGCGAGGCTCTTGTTGAGTTCGGTGGTGACGAGAGAGTTGTGGTTCTTGACGCTGACCTCTCAAAGTCAACCATGACGGCGGGATTTAAAAAGACATATCCCGAGAGATTTGTAAACGCAGGTATTGCAGAGGGTAACATGATGGCAGTTGCCGCAGGTATGGCAACATGCGGAAAAATTCCGTTCGCAAGCTCGTTTGCAATGTTTGCGGCAGGCAGAGCGTTTGAACAGGTAAGAAACTCAATCGCATACCCCAAGCTTAATGTAAAGATTGGCGCAACTCATGCAGGAATTTCTGTCGGCGAGGACGGTGCAAGCCATCAGTGCCTTGAGGATATCGGAATTATGCGTACAATTCCGGGTATGGTTATACTCAACCCGGCAGACGCTACCGAGGCTCGCCTTGCAGTAAAGGCAGCCATTGACCATGACGGACCTGTATATTTGAGATTTGGCAGACTTGCCGTTCCTACTGTTTTTGATGAGAATTATAAGTTTGAGATTGGCAAGGGCGTAGAGCTTGAAGAAGGAACAGATGTTACTCTGATTGCAACAGGACTTATGGTTGCAGAGGCAATCGAGGCAAGAAAAATCCTTGCAGAGCAGGGAATTTCCGCAAGAGTTGTAAACATTGCAACAATCAAGCCGATTGACAAGGATATTATAATCAAGGCGGCATGCGAGACAGGTGCAATCGTGACAGCAGAGGAGCATAACATAATCCGCGGACTCGGTTCTGCAGTTGCAGAGGTTCTGGTTGACAACTGCCCCGTTCCCATGCAGAGAGTCGGTACATGCGATGTGTTCGGCAGAAGCGGAAAGCCTGCACCTCTTCTTGAGATGTACGGACTTGATGCAAAGACTATTGCAGAAAAAGCAAAGGCGGCAATCGCACAGAAAAATTCTTAATTTCATAATATGACACTCTATATCACCCCATTATCTGTGACAATCAGATAAAGGGGTGTTTTTTATGAATTATTTGAAGGAAATAATAGCTTTTTACGATTTTAAGACAATCAACAGTCTGTCTACGGGGCAGATTGCTCTTTGGTATGCCTTGATGGATATAAACAACAAGTGCGGCTGGAGGGAGTGGTTCTCGGTTGCAAGCACCGTGCTCGAAAACCTGACGGGACTTTCGCGGTCAGGTGTCGGAAAGGCACGCGGAGAACTTGCGGAAATGGGACTTATTGAAATTCGCACAAATGGAACAAAAGCGACATCTTATAAAATGATACCTATGGCAAATATTCTGCAAATCAGTGTGCAAGGAAGTACACAAGACAGTGTGCAAGATAGTGTGCAAGTCAGGGCTCAAGACGGTGTGCAAAGCAGCGGTACATTAAATAAACAAAACAAAAGAAAACAAAATAAAACTTATATATATAATTATAATAAAAAAAGTAAGTTTAATAATTATGATGATGACAACGAGACGGATTACGAGGAGCTTGAAGAACGGATATTTGAGGAAATGCTCGCGGATTAAAAAAGCC
>JAZUCQ010000073.1:0-1977 GCA_045639145.1 Clostridia bacterium
GGCTACGATTCGACTTATCACCTCAACCGGTATTATGGGCAATTACAGGAAAATTTATTCATATTTATATTAAATACACATTTTCAGCAAGCTCTGCTGCCGCATCTGTCGCAGCCTTTGCATCGTCTCTGCTTTTGAAGATACCAAATACCGCTGTGCCGCTTCCGCTCATAAGCGAAACCAAAGCACCGTTTTGAAGCATAACATCCTTTAAATCACAGATAACAGGCATTTCCTCTGCCGTTACACTCTCTAAAATATTCTCCGCGTTACTGCAAATCATCTCCCAATCGCCTCTGCGAAGTCCCTCTGCAACCGCATGAACACAAAGATTTGCAGGACGGTTATCAAGATCAAGCTTTTGATACACATATGCAGTAGATACAGACTCCCTCGGCTTTGCAATTACATATGTAAACCCCTCGGGTGCAGGAAGCGGTGTCAATATCTCACCTATTCCCTCACCCAGGGCACAACCTCCATAGATAAAGAAGGGCACATCTGCACCAAGCTCCACACCCATTTTTGCAAGTGCTTCGGTCTCATACGGCTCATCGAAAAGACTGTTCAGCGCCATAAGTACACCTGCCGCGTCCGAGCTTCCTCCGCCAAGTCCTGCTCCGTGCGGAATTCTCTTTTCAAGCTTAATATCTGCACCCATGCCGCTTCCCGTGAAGTTCAAAAACTTCTCGGCGGCACGGTATGCAATATTTTTGTTATCGGTCGGGAGCGTCTTGTCATCACATTCTAAATTTATCTTCCCGTCATCACGCAGTGATACCGTTAATGTATCACAGATTGGAATTTCGAGAAAAATCAACTCCAGCTCGTGATAGCCGTCCTCTCTCTCCCCCACCACATCGAGGGCAAGATTTATTTTCGCATTGCAATCTACCGTAATGCTTTTCATAATTTTAATTCCTTTCACACAGAAAGGGGCTGACGCGAGGCGTCAGTCCCTTTATATTACTCTGTTATATTTTCTGCGTCCTCAGGACGAACAGAGTTATTTTCAAACAGGGCATCAAACTCAGCCCCCTCGATTTTCTCTTTTTGGAGAAGGAGCTCTGCAACCTGATTTAACTTATCTCTGTACTCGATAAGGATTTCGGTACAACGCTTGTAGCAACCATCAATAATCGCCTTAATTTCCTCATCAATCTTAGCGGCAGTATCCTGACTGTAATCAACTGTATGACCGTAATCTCTGCCGAGAAATACTTCGTCATTCTGTCCACCGAAGCATCTTGCACCGAGCGTCTCGCTCATACCATACTTGGTAACCATAGCCTTTGCTATGTTTGTTGCACGCTCAATATCATTTGACGCACCCGTGCTAATATCACCCAAGGCAAGCTGTTCTGCAACACGACCGCCAAGGAGAGATACGATTTCTTCAAGCATTTCTGTCTTTGAATTGAAGAATGTATCGTCTTTTGGAAGTGACAGAGTATATCCGCCCGCTCTTCCTCTCGGTATTATTGAAACCTGATGAACACGGTTCTGGGTAGGAAGTGCCTTTGAAACAACGGCATGACCTGCCTCGTGGAACGCGGTCAGGCGTCTTTCCCTCTCGGTTACCTTTCTTGACTTCTTCTCGGGTCCTGCAACAACCTTCATAATAGACTCTTCGAGGTTTGCCATTGTAATTTTGTCATTACCCTGCCGAGCCGCAAGAAGTGCTGCCTCGTTCATAAGATTTTCTATATCAGCACCCGAAAAACCGATTGTGGTTTTTGCAAGCACAGCCAAGTCAACATCATCTGCAAGCGGTTTGCCGTGTGCATGAACCTTCATAATCTCTTCTCTGCCGATTACATCGGGAGCGTCAACTACTACCTGTCTGTCAAATCTGCCCGGACGGAGCAGAGCAGGGTCAAGTATATCGGGGCGGTTGGTAGCGGCAATTATAATTACACCCTCATTTGCACCAAAGCCGTCCATCTCAACAAGCAACTGGTTAAGCGTCTGCTCTCT
>JAZUCQ010000074.1:0-9866 GCA_045639145.1 Clostridia bacterium
CAATTCAGCTATATCATATTTATACATAAGTTTCAATTAAATTGCATTATACATTAACCATATATTTTCATCATGTACTTTTAAAAATTACAATATGTCGGTTATTTTTATTCTAAAAAATAATATATATTAAATAATTACATTTTAAAAGGAGATACACAAAATGACAAAGCTCGGTACAAAAAATATACAAGCTCACTTTCTGTCAAACCGCATTTGCTATGCGGCCACTCTTGTTTTAATGTTCGGCGGAATAATCGCAGGCTCGGTAATCGGTGCAAGCTCAGGCTCTTCCTCGGGTGATGCTGAATATCTAAGCTCGATTTTTTCGGTATATAAGCTTCAGGGGATTACCCGCTCGGAGTTCTTTATAAAATCAATTATTCCAAATTTCAGAAGCCTTCTTCTGATATGGTTATCGGGATTTTTCATTCCGCTTGTTCCGCTTAACTTCATTACAGTTGCGTCAAAAGGCTTTGCAATCGGTTACACAATATCCTTTTTTGTAAGTACTAACGGATTTTTAGGTGCCTTATTTGTATTTATCGCACTGTTTTTCCAAAATATTATCCTGCTTCCCGCACTCATGATATATTCGGTAATACAGCTGAGATTTGCCCTTAATTTACATAACCTCAAAAAATCACCCTCCCATTACAAGCAAAGGCGTAATCTTATTATCAACAACATATGGGTATTTGCCGCAATGGCATGTATTGCTTTGCTTTGCGGCTGTATCGAAACATACATTGTTCCGTCTTTTGCAATACTTATCTTGTGAGATTTTGCAGAAAAATCCAAAAATATTAACTTTTTTAAAAATTTCTCTTGTCAAAATACGCATTATTGGGTAAAATATATCTTATGTTAACTGATTGGAGAAGGTGTAATGAATACTCATACAGATGAATATTTTGATTACCTTGAAAAAGTCAAAAGAGTTTCCCAAAATACTCTTGACTCATATAAGCGGGATATCCGAAAATACACCGAATATATTGCCGAATTAAATTCAGGCTCCGTGCTTGATGTGACATCAACGGTTATTTTAAATTATCTCTTAAAGCTGCAAAAGCAGGGCAAGTCTGCCGCCACCGCATCGCGGTGTCTGGCATCTATCCGCTCGTTTTATAAGTTTTTGATGCAAAAGGGTTATATTTCAAACGACCCGACCTTTGAACTTCACAGCTTTAAAGCAGAGCGGCGTGCTCCCCATGCTCTGTCTGATACGCAGGTTGAGCTTTTGCTCGATACTCCTGTATGCAGAAACACAAAGGGGTATCGTGACAGAGCAATGCTTGAAATTATGTATGCAACGGGTATGAGAGCATCTGACCTGATAAGCATTAGAACAAGCGATGTGAATTTAAAAATCGGTTACATATACACTCACAGCGGCGGAAAAGAAAGAGTAATTCCCATATATTCGTATGCCCGCGACTGCCTGCAGGAGTATATGGAAAGACGAAGCGAGATAAAAGGTGCAGAGACAACAGATGTTTTGTTCCTTAATTTAAACGGTTCGCCTCTCTCCCGTCAGGGACTTTGGAAGATACTCAAAACATATCAGAAAAAACTCGGACTTCCTGTTGAGATTACACCGCATACGCTCAGACATTCGTTTGCAATTCATCTTTTGGAGAACGGTGCGGACTTAAAATCTGTTCAGGAGCTTATGGGACACAGCGATATTTCTTCAACCCAGGTTTATGAAAGGGTTGTAAAAAATAAACTTACAGAAGTATACGAAAAATCACATCCGCGGTCAAAACGCCGCAGATAAAAACGAAAGGACGGTTTTACAAATGAAGGTACTTGTAATAGGAAGCGGCGGCAGAGAACACACAATAGTATGGAAGCTCTCTCAGAGCGAAAAGGTAACAAAGCTTTACTGTGCCCCCGGCAACGGCGGAATTGCAGAGCTTGCAGAGTGTGTACCGATAAAGGTTATGGAGTTTGATAAGCTGGTTGCCTTTGCCAAGGAAAACAGCATAGATATGACGGTTGTTGCCCCCGATGACCCGTTGGCAGCAGGTGCGGTTGACGCATTTGAGGCGGCAGGTTTGCGTGCGTTCGGACCGAACAAGGCAGCGGCAATTATCGAGGGAAGCAAGGCTTTTTCCAAAAACCTTATGAAGAAATACAATATCCCTACCGCAGATTATGAGGTTTTTGACAATAGTGCAGACGCTATTGAATATATAAAGGCACAGGGAAAATTCCCCGTTGTTGTTAAGGCTGACGGTCTTGCGCTCGGCAAGGGTGTTATAATCGCAGAGGATTTCGAGGCTGCCAAAAGCGCAGTATGCGAAATAATGGACGATAAGGTATTCGGCGATGCAGGCGGAAAGGTTGTTGTTGAGGAATTTTTGACAGGTCCCGAGGTTTCGGTTCTTGCATTCACTGACGGAAAGACGCTCAAGCCTATGGTATCTGCTCAGGACCACAAGCGTGCTCTTGATAATGATAAGGGACTCAATACAGGCGGAATGGGAACATTCTCGCCCAGCAGAATTTACACTCCCGAGCTTGAGGCTGAATGTATGGAGAAGATATTCATTCCTACAATGGAGGCTATGAACAAAGAAAACAGAACCTTTAAGGGTGTGCTCTACTTTGGACTTATGAAAACTCCTGACGGCGTTAAGGTTATAGAATATAACTGCCGTTTCGGCGACCCCGAAACACAGGTTGTTCTGCCTCGTCTGAAGAGTGACCTCTATGATATTTTTGACGCGGTAATCGACGAGCGTCTTGACGAGATTGAAATTGAGTGGGATAACGGCGCTGCCGTATGTGTTGTTTTAGCCTCGGGCGGTTATCCGCAGAAGTATACAACAGGTTACGAAATCGACGGTATAAAGCAGGCTGAAACCCTCGGTGCAACTGTATTCCACGCGGGTACAAAGTCAGAGGATGGCAAAATTGTAACCGCCGGCGGCAGAGTTCTCGGCGTTACGGCGACGGGTGATAACCTTGACGATGCAATCCGTAATGCCTATTTGTATTTAAAACCTATAAGCTTTAAGGATATGCATTATCGAACAGATATCGGTATTAAAAAACAGTAGGGCGAGGGCTTGACCCCGCCGCAAACGGATTTATCCATTCCGCGCTCTTAAAAAAGCAAGCGATTGGCAGTTTGAAGGCTCCCTTGTCATGGGAGCCTTTTGTTATGTAAGACTCTTATATTTTTAAGAAAAAACTCTTGATATTTGGCGTATTTAATAGTATAATAAATAAATATGGCTAAATGACAAAAAGGAACGATTTAAATATGGAAACTATAAATTATACACTTCCTCTTCTCCCGCTTAGAGGAATTACGGTTTTTCCCGGTATGATACTTCATTTTGATGTGGGCCGTCCTCAGTCGATTGCGGCTGTAAGGCGTGCAATGTCGGGCGATAAAATGATATTTTTATGCCACCAGAATGATATAACGGTCGAAAACCCTGATTTTGATGACCTTGCAGAAGTTGGAGCTATTGCAGAAATCCACCAGATACTCAACCTTCCCGACGGAAATGTCCGTATACTTGTAGAAGGTATATCAAGAGGCGGTATCTGTGACTATAATCCTCGTGATACATATACCGAAGTTACTGTTGTTCAGCTTGAAGACATATATGGAAATGAAACAGACGCACAGCTTCAGGTATTGATGCGCAGAACCCTGCATGTTATCGAAGATTATATGCAGATAGACGGCAGACTTTCACCCGAGATTATTACATCGCTTTTGTCAATCGAAGACCCGGGCGAGCTTGCAGATGTTATAATGGCAAATTTCAACATCAAACCCCAGCTCAAGCAAGAGATATTAAATACTCTCAATGTTGTTAAAAGACTGGAACGGCTCTGCGAGATTGTTTTGTCCGAGATAGAGATTTTATCACTCGAAAAGGATATTATGACAAAGGTTCATAAAAACCTTGACAAAAATCAGAGAGAGTATATGCTGCGCGAAAAGCTGCGTGTTATTCATCAGGAGCTTGGTGACGAGGATGACGCAGACGCTGATATCAAAAAATATATGTCTCAGATAGACGGTCGGAATATCCCAGAAGAAGTCATGACAAAATTGAACGAAGAGTTTGAGCGTCTCAGACGGACAAACCCCAACGCGCAGGAATACGGAGTTATTCAAAATTACATCGAAACCGTGATTGCTCTTCCCTGGGGAGAGATGACGGAAGATAATCTTGATATCGCAGAGGCATCTAAAATTCTTGACCGAGACCATTTCGGACTTGAAAAAGTCAAGGAGAGAATACTTGAATATATAGCCGTACGCAAGATGGGCGGAAATCCCAAGAGTAATATTATCTGTCTTGCAGGCCCTCCGGGAACGGGAAAGACCTCGATTGCAAAATCACTTGCAGAGGCTCTCGGCCGCAAATATGTACGGATAAGCCTCGGCGGTGTCAGAAACGAATGCGAAATCCGAGGTCACAGAAAGACTTATGTTGGTGCAATGCCGGGCAGAATTATAGACGGACTCAAAAAAAGCGGTTCGGCAAATCCGCTTATGCTGTTTGACGAGATTGATAAAATGTCGCGTGACAGCGTCGCAGGAGACCCCTCCTCCGCTATGCTTGAGGTTTTGGACCCCGAACAGAACAAGAACTTCCGCGACCACTTTACAGAGCTTGCGTTTGACCTTTCTGATGTTCTTTTCGTTACCACGGCAAACAGCCTTGAAAATATTCCAAAGCCTTTGCTCGACAGAATGGACATAATTGAGGTTGAGGGTTATACCCCTGATGAAAAGGTCTCGATTGCTAAAAAATATCTTGTACCCAAACAGCGTAAAATGCATGGACTTACATCAGCTCAGCTTAAATTTACCCCTTCCTCTTACGCCTCGATTATCGACGGCTATACAAGAGAATCAGGTGTCCGAAGTCTTGAGCGGAAGATTGCGGCGATTGCAAGAAAAACTGCAAGAAAAATCGCAAACGGAGATGAAACATCTGTCTCTGTACGCCGGACAAATCTTAATGATTTACTCGGCAAACCTGTCTACCACAGAGACATGGCAGATAAAACCGATAAGATAGGCGTTGTAACTGGTCTTGCCTGGACAAGCGTCGGCGGTGATACCCTCTGTGTTGAGGTAAACACCATGCCGGGCAGCGGCAAGCTTGAGGTTACGGGAAACCTCGGCAATGTTATGAAGGAGTCTGCCATGGCGGCACTCAGCTATGTGCGTGCAAATTCGCTTCAATTCGGCATAAAAGCTGATTTTTATAAAAAGACGGATATCCACATACATGTGCCCGAGGGAGCAGTTCCGAAAGACGGACCCTCTGCAGGTATCACGATTACTACTGCACTTGTCTCGGCACTCACGGGCAGAAAGGTACGCCACGATGTTGCCATGACGGGCGAGGTTACACTTCGCGGAAGAGTCCTTGCAATCGGCGGCCTTAAGGAAAAGACACTTGCGGCATACCGCGCTGGCATCACAAAAATTGTTATCCCGTACGAAAACAAAGACGATTTTGATGAATTGCCTGCTGTTGTAAAGGATAACATAAAATTTGTATTTGCCAAGGATATGGACTGTGTAATTGCCGAGGCTCTGCTTCCCGAACATATTATAAGCAATCCTGCCCATACCCACAAGCAATACATTGATAATACCGCAGCTTCTGCCGAAAGCTCTGTCTACACACAGAATATCAATTAAACGGAGATTTTTTATGGAATACATTGATGCAAAATTTTTGACCACAGCCGTAAAGCCTGAGCAATATCCCGACACATTTGTTCCCGAGATTGCTTTTGTAGGCAGGTCAAATGTAGGTAAATCATCACTTATAAACTGTCTTACAAACAGAACAAAGCTTGCCAGAACAAGCAGTTCACCCGGAAAGACGGCAACAATCAACTTCTATGAGATTGCAAATTCTTATCGTCTGGTTGACCTTCCCGGCTACGGCTACGCAAAAGTCTCAAAGACCGAGCAGGAACGCTGGGCAAAGATGATTGAAACTTATTTAAGTGACAGATACAATCTTGTTCAGGTGGTACAGCTTGTCGATGCCAGACACAAGCCGACATCTGATGATATTACAATGATGGACTGGATAAAAAGCTTTGGTTACAAGCCTGTTGTTGTTGCAACAAAGCTTGATAAGCTTAAAAAATCTCAGATTGAGGGTAATCTCACCCTGATTTATGAGCATTTAGGACTTGATGATAACGCGATTTTGTTCCCCTTCTCCTCCGAAACAAGGGAAGGTAAGGAAGAGGTTCTTGAATACTTCGAGCAAATCTGCAATTTACAGAATAACTAAACAAAAAGGAGCTATACCTATGATTAACAAACCAAGAGGCACCGAGGATATTTTGCCATCAGACAGTCCGCTTTGGCGAAGAATAGAACAGACTGCTCATGATGTATGCAAATGCTTTGGTTTTTCTGAGATAAGAACCCCTGTATTTGAGGACACCAACCTTTTCCAAAGGGGTGTGGGTGACACAACAGATGTTGTTCAAAAAGAAATGTATACTTTTGAGGATAAGGGTGGCAGAAGCATTACACTTCGGCCCGAGGGAACCGCTTCTCTTGCGAGAAGCTTTATAGAAAATTCCCTCTACGCAAATCCGCAGCCGACAAAGCTATACTATCTTATATCCTGCTATCGCTACGAAAAGCCGCAGTCGGGCAGGCTCAGAGAGTTCCATCAGTTTGGAATTGAGTGCTTCGGCGGCACATCTGATGCAACCGATGCAGAGGTTATCAGCCTTGCTCTTACATTCTTTCAAAAGCTTGGTATATCGGACCTTAAGCTTAACATCAACAGCATCGGCTGTCCCGTGTGCAAAAAGGAGTACAACGAAAAGCTTAAAGCATACTTTGAGCAGTACAAGGACGAGCTTTGCGACACCTGCAAAACCCGTCTTGAGAAAAATCCGATGCGAATTATAGACTGCAAATCCGAGGTTTGCTCCCGCATTGCAGAAAATGCACCTAAAATGATTGATAACCTTTGTGAAGATTGTCAGACACATTTTGACAACACAAAGAATTATCTCGACAGTGTCGGAATTGATTATGTAATCAACCCAAACATAGTACGCGGTCTTGACTACTACACAAGGACAGTGTTTGAGATAACCTCAGACGCTCTCGGTGCACAATCAACTGTCTGCGGCGGCGGTCGCTACAACGGTCTTGTTGAAGAGCTTGGCGGCAAACCGACCGAAGGTATCGGCTTTGCAGTTGGAATTGAGCGTCTTGTAATGATTATGAAGGCCCAGAACTTAGCAAATTATAACTCAAATGCTCCTGATATCTTTGTGGCATCAATCGGTGATGTTGCAGATGTTGCAGCGCAAAGCCTTGTGCACAAGCTGAGACTTCTCGGTATATGCGCTGAACGCGATTTGTGCAACCGAAGCGTAAAGGCACAGATGAAGTTTGCAAATAAGCTTGGTGCAAAATTCAGTATTGTTCTGGGCGATGATGAAATTGCCCAAAACAGAGCAGATATGAAGAATATGGAGACGGGCGAGAGCTTGTCTGTTTCGATACAAGCCGAAGAGATTGCGGCAATAATCAGAAAATAACTCAAGGGAGATGAATAATATGCAATTTGAAACAATGGCAGGGCTTCGCAGAACACATATGTGCGGAACTCTCACAAAAGAAAACAACGGCGAGAATGTTACTCTGTGCGGCTGGGTTGCAAGAAACCGCAGACTTGGCGGACTTGACTTTGTAACACTTCGTGACAGAAGCGGAATTATACAGTTATCCTTCAATGACGAAACGGATGCCGCTGTATTTGAAAAGGCTACACAGCTTAAAAGTGAATATGTAATCGCTGTATGCGGAACAGTTGCTCTCAGAACCGAGAAAAACATCAATCCTGATATGGCAACGGGTGAAATTGAGGTTCTTGTATCAGAGCTGAGAGTTTTAAACGGTGCAGAGACTACTCCTTTTTATATCGAAGAAGGTATCGACACAAACGATGCACTGCGTCTTAAGTACAGATACCTGGATATCAGACGCCCCGATATGCAGAGAAATATGATGCTCCGTCACAAGGTGGCAAAGGTTGCTCGTGACTACTTTGACGAAAACGGCTTTATGGAAATTGAAACCCCGATACTCACAAAGAGTACACCCGAGGGCGCAAGAGATTATCTTGTTCCGAGCCGTGTTCACCCGGGTAACTTTTATGCACTTCCGCAGTCACCGCAGATTTATAAGCAGCTTTTGATGCTTGGTGGTTATGACAGATACTTTCAGATTGCAAAGTGCTTCCGTGACGAGGACCTTCGTGCCGACCGTCAGCCTGAGTTTACCCAGATAGATATGGAGCTTTCCTTTATTGATGTTGATACCATAATCAGCATCAACGAGGGATTTATAAAGAGACTTTTTAAAGAGGTTATGAACATCGAGGTTGAAACTCCCTTCCTCCGCCTCCCCTACCGCGAAGCTATGGAGCGTTTCGGCTCTGACAAGCCTGATATGAGATTTGGTATGGAATTTATCAATATCTCCGATGAGGTAAAGGATTGCGGCTTTAAGGTGTTTACAGATGCAGTTGCAAACGGTGGCAGCGTTCGCTGTATCGTAGCTGAGGGTCTTGGCGAAAAAATGACAAGAAAAACGCTTGATTCACTTGGCGAATATGTAAAGACATACCGTGCAAAGGGTATGGCATGGATTGTTGTTGAAGAAGGCGGTCTCCGTTCTCAGATTACTAAGTTCTTAAGCGAGGACGAGATTGCGGCTATCCTTGCAAAAACAAACGCAAAGGTTGGTGACGCAATCCTGATAATCGCTGACAAGGACAAGGTTGTATACGATTCTCTCGGCAATCTCCGTTTAGAGGTTGCAAGACGCTTTGACTTAATCGACAAGAATAAGTTTAACTTCCTGTGGGTTACAGAGTTCCCACTCCTTGAATACTCCGAGGAAGATAACAGATATGTTGCAATGCACCACCCCTTCACACACCCATTTGATGAAGATGTAGAAAAGCTTGACACCAACCCGGGTGAGGTTCGTGCAAAGGCATATGACATTATACTCAACGGAACCGAAATCGGCGGCGGAAGTCTTAGAATTTTCAATTCGGAGCTTCAGGAGAAGATGTTCTCTGCTCTCGGCTTTACGCACGAAGAGGCATGGGAAAGATTTGGTTTCCTTATGGAGGCGTTTAAGTATGGAACTCCTCCTCACGGCGGACTTGCATACGGACTTGACCGTCTTGTTATGATTATGGCAGGCTGTGACAGTATCCGCGATGTAATCGCCTTCCCCAAGGTGCAGAACGCGTCCGAGCTTATGATGAATTCACCCGATATTGTAGACAGCAAGCAGCTTGAGGATTTGTGCATCACAGTTACTGAAACGGAAGACAAGACAGATAGCGAATAAACTTATCTGAAAGGATTGATAAAAAATGGAAAATGTTTTTGATACATTAAAAGCAAGAGGTCTTATTGCTCAAACAACACACGAAGACGAAATCAGAAAAATACTCGGTGAGGAGAAGATTACATTCTATATCGGCTTTGACCCGACAGCAGACAGTCTCCACATCGGACACTTTATGCAGCTTATCGTTATGAAGCACATGCAGAACGCAGGTCATCGCCCGATTATTCTTCTCGGCGGCGGTACAACAATGGTTGGCGACCCCACGGGAAAGACAGATATGCGTCCTATGATTACACAGGATATTATCCAGAAGAATGCCGATAACTTCAAGGTTCAGATGTCAAAATTCATCGACTTTGAGGACGGAAAAGCACTTATGGTTAACAACGCAGATTGGCTTCTTTCGCTCAATTATGTTGATTTTCTGCGTGAGATTGGCGTTCACTTCTCGGTA
>JAZUCQ010000075.1:0-14873 GCA_045639145.1 Clostridia bacterium
TAAAGGTACTCTGTCCCGTAGACAAATCATCAGATGCCCCCACACGGGTAAAGATTTTATCTACAATTCCTATCTCCGCACTGTCAGCAGGGACAAAGCTTCCTGCCTGAGCCATAAGCACAATAAGTGCAGTTTGTCTCATGTAGGTTGACTTACCTGCCATATTCGGACCTGTTATAATCGCAATCTGATTTTCGCGGTTGTCAAGAACCGTATCATTTGCAATAAACGAAGTCCCGCGAAGCAGTTTTTCAACAACGGGGTGTCTGCCGCCCTTGATTATAATTTTGTCCGACATATTGATGGTCGGCATAGTATATGAATATCTTTCTGCAACAGATGCAAACGAGCAGATCATATCAACCAACGCAACAATCTCCGCCGCACTGCATATCCGCTCAAACGCAGAGCCTACTCTGTCCCTTATCTGGCAGAACAGCTCATACTCCATACCAATCAGCTTTTCGCTTGCGGTCAGGATTTCTTCTTCAAGCTCTTTAAGCTCGGGGGTAATAAATCTCTCTCCGTTTGTCAGGGTTTGCTTTCTTATAAAGTAATCGGGAACCTGGTCAAGATACGAGTTGCTTATCTCTATATAATAGCCAAACACCTTGTTAAACCCAAGCTTCATAATCTTGATGCCCGTCTTTTCCTTTTCGGTCTCCACCATCTGTTTAAGGATTTGCTGACCGTTCTTTACAAGTCCCCTGAGTCTGTCAAGCTCCTCGTTTGCACCGTCCCTGATAAGCTCGCCGTTTCTGAGACTTGCCGTTGCATCAGGATTAATGTTTGCATCAATCAACGCTGTCACATCATCAAGAGTATCAAGCTTTGCGGCACAGTTGCGCAATAGCTTGGACGCAGTTCCGCTTAAGCATTGCAACAGCGTCGGCAGCTGCCTGAGCGAATTTGCAAGAGCCGTAAGGTCAGGACAATTTGCATTTTTATATACAATTCTGTTTATAAGTCTCTCTATATCACGGACTCCGCCGAGTGCCTCTGTCATCTCAGCACGCATAATCGGGTCACTTACAAGCTCCGCTACTGCTAAATGTCGGTTTGTGATTGCCGCACAATTTTTAAGCGGTGCGGTAAGGCTCTTTCTGAGAAGCCTTGCACCCATCGCGGTAGAGGTCATATTCAGCGTATGCAAAAGCGAGCCTTTTGCGTTGCGGTCACGCATTGTCTCGAGCACCTCAAGGTTTCTGAGGCTGTACATATCAAGCTGCATCATATCGGCATCCCGGTCAACCTCAATACCCGTTATATTTTTAAGCTGGGTTTTCTGTGTTTCTTCAAGATAATCTAAAAGTGCACCGACCGCCCTTATACTATACGGTCTGTCCTCGGGGAAAATCGCCTCAAGCTTGCCAAACTGCTTGCAAAGTCTGTCCTCAGCCTCTTTTCTGTCAAACGCCCAGTCACGGAAGTTACGCAAAACCGCCTTTGTTTTATCTCTTACAGCGTCAACAAAAGCTATGTTTTCGTACCCCTCCAGATTGATTATTATTTCGGACGGTGAATATTTTACAAGCTCATTTAAAATTTGTGTTGCATAATCCTTGTCAGTTACTTCCGAAACCGAACAATCACCCGTGGTTATGTCAACGAATGCAACCGCCGCACCCTCACTCCCTGCACATACAGAGCAGAGATAGTTATTCTTTGTGGCATCAAGCGCCATGGTATCCATAAGTGTACCCGGAGTGATAACCCTTACAACATCACGGCTGACAATTCCCTTTGCATCGGCAGGATTTTCTGTCTGCTCGCATATTGCAACAGAATACCCCGACAGCACCAACTTTGACATATATGTATCTGCCGCATGAAATGGTATTCCGCACATGGGTGCTCGCTCTTCAAGACCGCAGGCACGGCCTGTCAGCGTAATATCCAAAACCCGCGATGCAATCTCCGCATCCTCAAAAAACATCTCATAAAAATCACCCAGACGATACATCAGTATCGAGTCGGGATATTGGTCCTTTACCTCAAAATACTGAATCATCATCGGGGTAAGCTTTGATCTGTCAATTACCTCAGACACATTTATGCCTCCTTTTCAAATTTAGTCGCGGCTATGCCGCGACTAAAAAACCTTTTTCATCTTACGGCAGCAACAAGCCACCGTCATACAATTTTAATGACAACCCGAGCAGGACGAGCACGAGCCGCTGCAGCCTCCGCCGCCATCTGTCGAGACACCCTGCTTGATAATATTATCCATCTGCGAAAGCAGCATCTCAAACACTCTTGATGCCTTTACATATTCGCGGATAACTTCGTTTTCCATAATCTTGTTAAATTCAAGCTGAAGATACTCATTTATCTGCTCTACCTCTTCGGGGGTGGGCTGCTTGTCGGCATATTCAGAGAGCTTTGCCTCTCTTTTTTCATTGTAGCCGTTAATCAATGCAGAAGCCTCTTCATCCTCCATAAGCTGACGGCTTGCCTCTTGTGCCGCCTTCTTTTCATCACTGTATGCTATAAGGTCTGATAATTCCTTTGCTTTTTCAAAAATTTGTTCTCTTGACATTTTTATCTTCCTTTCTTAACTTACAATCTCACCAAAGAGCGACCATGTCTGTGCAGATGTAATTTTAACCTCAACCATCTGTCCAATCAAATCCGCTCCGCCTGCAAAATTCACAACCTTGCCACCCTCGGTTCTGCCGGTTAAGGTATCGCTGTTTGTCTTACTCTGTCCCTCAACCAAAACCGTCAGTGGCTTGCCTAAATACGCATCATTTTTGCGTTTTGATATTTCGTTTTGAACCTCAAGCATTCTGTCAAAATTCCTGTGCTTTTCCTCGTCGGTAAGACAGTCCTCCATCCTTGCGGCAGGTGTACCCACTCGCTTTGAATAGATAAACGAGAATATTGTATCATATTCAACCTCTTTGAGAATTGAAAGTGTCTCGTCAAAATCCTCATTTGTCTCACCGGGAAAGCCTGCTATTATATCGGTCGTAAGCACAACATTGGGGATTGCCGCCTTGACCTTGCGGATTATCTCCAGATACTGCTCCCTTGTGTAGCCGCGGTTCATAAGCTTTAAAACTCTGTCAGAGCCTGACTGAACAGGCAGGTGCAGCTGATTACAGATTTTCTTCTCCTCCGCCATTGCCGCTATAAGTTCATCCGAAATATCCTTTGGGTGAGAAGTCATAAACCTCACCCTCGCTATTCCGTCAACACGGCATACCTCGCGAAGAAGCTGAGGAAAGCTGAGCCCGCACTCTAAGTCATTGCCGTAGGAATTTACATTCTGTCCAAGCAGCATAACCTCACGGTAGCCGTCCTTTGCAACGCTCCTTACTTCGCTGAGTATCCGCTCCGCACTGCGGCTTCGCTCTCTGCCCCTTACATACGGAACTATGCAATAGGTACAAAAGTTATTACAGCCATACATTATCGGGATTTTTGCAAGTGGAATGGCATCTCTTTTGTAGGTTATATCCTCAAACACAGAACCGTCCTCATTCTCTGTATCAAACACTCTGCTGCCCGACATAACATCAAAAAGCATCTGCGGAAATCTGTATAACGCATGAGTTCCGAATACCAAATCCACATGCTTGTATTTTGCACGGATACGGTCTGCTATATGCTCCTGCTGCATCATACAGCCGCATACCCCGATTATAACATCGGGGCGTTTGCGTTTAATGTTTTTAAGCGCCCCCAAATTCCCGAAAACACGAAGCTCCGCATTCTCACGGACAGCACAGGTATTGTAAATTATAAAGTCAGCCTCCTCGGGCTTTTCGCAAAAGCCAAAACCCATATCAGAGAGCATACCCTTTATCTTTTCGCTGTCGCTTGAATTTTGCTGACAGCCATATGTCTCTACAAAAGCAAGAGGCGTTTTAGCCATGCTTTTGAAATTCCCGTATATTTTATTTATAAAATCTCTCTGCCATTGAATTTCCTCAGGACTTATCTGCCGCGCCTCTCTTTTACTCATGCCATCCGATTACCTTTCAATAATTTTATTTATTTCTGTACTTTTCAAGTATTCTCTCAATTCTGGATATAGGTGTCAAAAGCTCGCTTATAGATGACTCATCATTGAGCTGTTTGATAATAAGAGCGATATACTTAGACATATCAACCTCATGATACCATTTGGCATCAGCAAGCTCGGGTCTGCGATAAACCAGATTGGTTGTAAACACAGCGTCAATTACGCCGTCTTCATGAGCCTTGTTAAACTTAGAGAGTCCCTCGGTGAAAAGTCCAAAGGTCGCAAACACAATAACACGGTTTGCCTTGCGTTCTTTAAGCTCTCTTGCAACATCAATCATAGACTCGCCCGATGCAATCATATCATCAACCACAATTACATCCTTACCCGAGATATCGTTGCCCAAAAACTCATGAGCTACAATCGGGTTCTTGCCGTTGATTACGGTAGAGTAATCGCGTCTTTTGTAGAATGTACCGAGGTTCATACCAAGCACCGATGAATAATACATACATCTGCCCATTGCTCCCTCGTCGGGAGATACAATCATGGTATTTTCCTTGTCGAGCATAATCTTCTCATCATACTTAAGGCACGCCTTAATCATCTGGTATGTGGGATGAACATTCTCAAAACCGCAGAGCGGAATTGCATTCTGAATTCTTGCGTCGTGTGCATCAAATGTAATTATATTTGAAACACCCATGTTCGCAAGCTCCTGAAGCATCATAGCACAATCAAGCGACTCTCTTGCGTTGCGTCTGTGCTGACGGCCCTCGTAGAGCATAGGCATTGTAACCGTAATCCTCTTTGACTTACCGCCCATAGCCGAGATTATACGCTTTAAATCCTGATAATGGTCATCGGGACTCATTGGATGCTCATTTCCGTACATATTATATGTAACGCCGTAGTTGAACGCGTCCATTATAATATAGATATCATATGTTCTTGTAGAGTGCAAAACCATAGCCTTTGCTTCACCCGTACCAAATCTGGGGCAGCTTATCGGAATGATAAAGCTCTCAAAATCATCATCTATGATGTCCTTATTAAAATTCTTAAGATGCTCATTTACCTTGCAGGTAATCTCCTCGCATCCCTTCATTCCAATTATCCCAAGTCTGCCAAGGTTATATGTCTCGACTTCCTTACTCATTTTACACCTTCCCTTTCTTGCTTCTCATGAGCAAATACATATATGAAAATTTAATCACTAACTATTTTTTGCTGCCGTGGTCTGATAAAAGTGCATATCTTATATCCCACAGCTTTTGAGACATATCCACATAATACTGATGCGGATTTTCAAATCTTCTTACCTCGTCCCAAATCATATCAATGCTCCTCTTGCAGTATGCTCTGATTTCATCAAGCGATGGCGAAGTATATACACATTTGCCCTCTTCAAAAATCTGCACCTGCAGCTCCTTTGCCTCAAAATCAGTTATGGTTTTACGCTTCCATGTATTATTGGGGTCAAAAATCTCATAAGGCTTGTCCCCGTCTATCGTCTCGTCATAGGTTGTCAAAACATCTGCAAGCGCCTTGCCTGTCTCCTTTGAGTATAACCTGTACGGCTTTTTAAAATACGGAGTAGTAATCTTAGCTACATTCTCGCTTATCTTTATTCTGGGAACGATTTCTCCGTCTTCCTCGATTGCAACAAGCTTGTATACTCCGCCGAATACCGGCTCTGACTTAGATGTAATAAGTCTCTCGCCAACGCCAAAGGAATCAACCTCCGCTCCCTGACGCAAAATATCACGGATTATATATTCATCAAGCGAATTGGAAACAACAATCTTAGCCGACTGCCAGCCTGCCTCGTCAAGAAGCTTGCGGCATTTCTTTGTAAGATAAGTAATATCGCCGCTGTCTATGCGAACACCGCAGTTTTTTATCCCGAGCGGCTTTAAAACCTCATCAAATACCTTTATGGCATTGGGAAGTCCGCTCTTTAAAACATTGTATGTGTCAATCAGCAGAGTACAATTCTGAGGATATGTTTTTGCATATGATAAAAACGCCTCATATTCGCTGTCAAATGACTGCACCCAGCTGTGCGCCATTGTTCCGAGAGCGGGAACCGAAAACAGCTGGTCGGATATCGTGCACGCCGTTCCGCACACACCGCCAATATATGCCGCTCTCGCCCCGTATATCGCACCGTCATAGCCCTGGGCGCGCCTTGAGCCAAACTCCATAACGGGAATGTCCCCTGCCGCACGGACAATACGGTTGCTCTTTGTTGCAATAAGACTTTGATGATTTATTGTAAGCAAAATCATCGTCTCGACAAACTGAGCCTGTATAAGCGGACCTCTTACCGTGACAATAGGCTCATACGGGAAAATAGGAGTACCCTCGGGAACCGCCCACACATCACACTTAAACTCAAAATTCTCAAGATAATCTAAAAAATCTTCATCAAACGCACCTTTTGAGCGGAGGAAGTCTATATCCTCCTTATCGAATTTAAGATTTTTCATATATTCGATAAGCTGCTCAACCCCTGCCATAACGGCAAATCCGCCGCCGTCGGGCACCTGCCTGAAGAACATATCAAAATATGCAATTTTATCACCCATGCCCTCACGGAAGTATCCGTTTGCCATGGTAAGTTCATAAAAATCCGTCAGCATTGTATAATTCATTGCCGTCATCATTTCCTTTGTAAATATTTGATGGTTATACTCATACAGTATAACATTTGAACTGACAAAAAACAAGCATTTCAATTAAAAACTTGAAAAATTTTATAAATTAGTTATGATTTGATTTTGTTTGGACAGAATTATGTTGAATTTTATCAAAAACTGATATGTGTTATCTCTGCTATAAAAGCCTTGCGGAATTTTTTTATATATGATAAAATATTTTTCGGAGGCGGATTATGAAGCACAGATTTTTTGTTTTGATATTTATAATAATCATAGCGATATGTGCCGTCATCACATATTTTTCCGCAAATCGCGAAGGCGGAGCTTATGCGGAGATTTATTCAGACGGAACACTTGTGCAAACGGTTGATTTGAGTGAGGTTTCATCCCCCTTTGAAATCCCGGTTGAAAATGACGGAAATTCAAACACCATACTTGTCGAAAGCGGCAAAATATCGGTTATCTCTGCAAGCTGTCCTGACAAGCTGTGTGTAAAGCGCGGAGCGATAACAAACAGCTCATACCCGATAGTATGCCTGCCAAACAAGCTTGTAATCAAGATAAGCGATAACAACACCTCTGCTCCCGATGCGGTAAGCAGATAATACGGAGAAAATCTATGATACGCGATGAACATAATAAACTTAATATCAAACGGCTTGTACTGTGCGGCATCCTCTGTGCAATCGCCCTTACCATATTTGTGGTTGAGGCTCAAATCCCTCTGCCGATTGCCCTGCCGGGCATAAAGCTTGGTCTTGCAAATACGGTTACGCTTTTTGCCCTGATTTATCTTACGGCAAAAGAGGCATTTGCAATTCTTATAATCCGCATACTGCTCGGTGCAGTTTTTACAGGTCAGCCGTCAATCATTTTATACAGCTTATCGGGCGGAATTGCCTGTCTGCTTTTTGAGGTAATACTTTTAAAGCTGCTCGGCAAAAAATATATATGCGAGATATCGGTTGTCGGTGCAATGGTTCACAATACTGTTCAGGTTTTGTGTGCCGCACTTATAACGGGAACCTTTACAGTCTTTTATTATCTGCCGCTGCTTTTGATTGCGGCAATAATTACGGGTGCATTCTGCGGAATGTGTGTATATTTGACAGATAAAAAAATCTCAAAGCTCAATAGAAAGGGTGTTTACAATGATAAATCTGATTGATTTTATAAAAAGCTGTACCGACTGCTGGCATACGGCAGATACAACTTCCAAAATTCTGTCACAAAACGGTTTTGTTCGTCTTGGTGAAAACGAGGATTGGCAGTTGTCTGCTGGCGGCAAATACTATGTTATGCGGAACATGTCCTCGCTGATTGCATTCAAGATGCCCAAGGGCATTCCCGAAGGATTTATGATTTGTGCGGCACACGGCGAGTCGCCCTCTTTTAAAATAAAGCCAACCCCCGAGCTTTCAGACGGAAAATATATAAGGCTGAGTACAGAGGTGTACGGCGGGCCTCAGCTTTCAAGCTGGCTTGACAGACCGCTTTCAGTATCGGGCAGAGTTGCTTTGGATATAGGTTCGGGCATCGAAACAAGGCTTGTCCGTCTTGACCGTGACAGTCTTATTATTCCCTCGCTTGCGGCACATATATCCAAAGATAAGGAAATTAACATTGCTCGCGATATGCCGCCGCTCTATGCTCTGGCAGACGGTGCATCATTTACAGATGAGCTTGCAGAGGCGGCAGGCTGCAGCAAGGATAAAATATCAGGCTTTGACCTTATGCTCTACAACCGTGAAAGTGGCAGAGTTTGGGGCAAAAATGATGAGTTTATCTCTGCACCCCGTCTTGACGATTTGCAATGCGTTTATGCTCTGCTCGGCGGATTTTTAGAGAGCGACACTTCCTCTGCTGTTCAGGTATTCTGTATGTTTGATAACGAAGAGGTCGGCAGCGGAACAAAACAAGGTGCCAAGTCAGACTTTCTGCCCTCTTCTCTGCGGAGAATTTGCGAAGCGCAAGACATCGGCTATTCAAGATATATGCAGCTTCTTGCAGCATCGTTTATGGTATCGGCGGACAACGGACACGCAATTCATCCTAACCGTCCCGACGCATCCGACTCCGCGAATTATCCCGAGATAAACAAGGGTGTTGTTATCAAATATAACGCATCACAGCGATACACAACCGACGGAGTATCCGAGGCAATCTTTAAAAAGCTTTGCAAAAATGCAGATGTTCCGTATCAGGTGTATGCAAACAGAAGCGATATTCCGGGCGGCTCGACCCTCGGCAACCTCGCTGCAGAAAAGACCTGCATAAACACGGTTGACGCAGGTCTTGCACAGCTTGCCATGCACTCGGCATACGAAACTGCAGGAAACCTTGATACCGAATATATGAAATCCGCAATACGCGAATTTTTAAACAGCAGCATCAAAATATGCGGCGATAAATATATTATTGAATAACGGGAAGAAGAATGACATATGAATGAAAGAAACTATTCCACGGGTGAGCTGGTTCGGCGTATGCTGCCCTACTTTAAGCCCTACAAAAAGACGCTTGTACTTGACTTGTTCTGTGCATCGCTGACAACCGTGTGCGAAATTGTACTGCCTATGATTATCCGTCATATGACAAACACAGCACTCTCAGACATTGCACAGCTTACAAGGCAGCTTGTACTCGGTCTCGGACTTTTATATTTTGTTCTCAGAATTATCGACAGTGCCGCAGGCTATTACATGGCAAGCACGGGTCATATTATGGGTGCAAGGATTGAAACCGACATGCGCCGTGATGCTTATTCGCATCTTCAGCAGCTTTCTGCCACCTATTACAACAACACCAAGGTCGGACAGATTATGGGCAGAATTACAAACGATTTGTTTGACATTACGGAATTTTCGCATCATTGTCCCGAGGAGTTTTTTATCGCCGCGATAAAAATAACGGTGTCATTTATTATTTTAAGCAACATAAACCTTGCCCTGACCGTAATGATATTTGTTTTTGTGCCGATTATGACGGTGGTTTGCCGAATAATCAACAAGCGTATGAGGCGGGCATTTGCGGCACAGCGGCACCAGATTGGCGAGCTTAATGCCAATATCGAAGACAGCCTGCTCGGTCAAAAGGTAGTAAAGGCATTCACCAACGAGGATATGGAAAATGCCAAATTCGAGGTAGGTAACCGCACATTCCTTGATATAAAAAAATATTCGTATAAGATTATGGGACTTTTCCAGACATCTACAAGAGCGTTTGACGGTCTTATGTATATTACCGTGATAATCGGCGGCGGATTTTTCTTAATCAGCGGCAAAATCCTCCCCGGGGACATGGTAGCCTATGTTATGTATATCTCAACTCTTATTACAACAATCCGCAAGATTATTGAGTTTACCGAGCAGTTCCAGAGAGGTCTTACGGGTATAGAACGATTTTTGCAGATTGTAGATGCAGACATCGAGATTTTTGATGAGCCTGATGCCACAGACATTGTAAACCCCAAAGGCAATATTGAGTTTAAAAATGTAAGCTTTGAATATCCCGACGACCATAACGAGGTTTTCCATAGCCTCAATTTATCCGTAAAGGCAGGCGAAAAAATTGCAATCGTAGGACCGTCGGGCGGCGGAAAGACTACTCTGTGCAATCTTATCCCGAGATTTTATGATACCACCGAGGGTACAATCACCATTGACGGCAGGGACATAAAAACGATTACGCTCAAAAGTCTGCGCGGCAGTATCGGAATGGTACAGCAGGATGTGTATCTCTTCTCTGGGACTATTTACGAAAACATTGCATACGGCAGACTCGACGCAACACGCGAAGAGGTAATCGAGGCGGCGCGCCGTGCAGGTGCAGACGGATTTATACGCAGGCTTAAGGACGGCTATGACACATATGTCGGCGAACGCGGAGTAAAACTCTCGGGCGGACAAAAGCAGCGTATCAGCATAGCGAGAGTATTTCTTAAAAACCCTGCAATCATTATTCTTGACGAGGCAACCTCGGCTCTTGATAACGAGAGCGAATACGAGGTAGCAAAATCCTTAAACGAGCTTGCAAAAGGGCGTACCACTCTTACCATTGCACACCGACTGTCAAGCATTAAAAACTCGGACAGAATACTTGTACTCACCAATGAGGGAATTGTGGAGGAAGGTAACCACAATGAATTAATGGAACTTGATGGGATATACAAGCAATTCTACACAATGGCAAATGAAATAAAGTAAAAGAAAAGATGTAGTTTTGAAGTGATTTTTTATACTTGATTTAATTTACGATATATGATATATTCAATATATTGAGATTTAAAAGAAAGGGGGGGATTTTATGTCATTTTATGCAATCGGCGAGCCTGCATATGAACCGAGCGACTGGTACAGGCATATTATTAACGGACTCGTAAACGAAAAAAGACAAAAGAGATTTACCCTGATATTACTCAATGAAATTGAAGAGCTTAAAAGCTTTTCGATTGATAATGATGATGCAATTTTTGTAATCGGCACGAATGCCCAATGGCTTGAAAATATAATTACTGTATGTGAGCCGTATTTTGATAACAGAATTATTGTTCTCAGCAATCATCAACGCAGACTTTACGGCAGAAAATACAGCATAGTAACCGCCGATATCACACGCGATATCAAGGTTTTATACACATATTTAAAATTCCACGGCAAATCAAGGATTGCTATGTATGGCATAAATCCCAAATCGGCAGCCGACCTTTTTAAAAGAGAAAGCTTCTTATCCTGCGACGAGAGTGAGGAAAGCATATTTTACAACAGAACCTCTCTTTTACAATGCTTTGAGGATTTTAAGTCTCAAATTGATAATTTTGACGGCGTTATATGTGTAAATGACTATACAGCAATCTCACTTATTAAGCACCTTGACAGGGGTGCAAAGCTTTTTGTTACAAGCTGCAACGGAAGCTTGCTCGGCAGCTCCTTTACACCCAGCATAACAAATACCCGCATCAATTACGAGGGATTTGGGAAAGCAGGTCTTGACCTTTGCCGAATACTTCAAAAAAACAGTCTTGTAAACTCTGTTAATATTCATATTTCAAGCAGTTTTATTACGGGTGAAACAACCGATTTTCTTCCTCTGCCCGACTTCTGCAAAAATGAGGTTGTCTCTGTTGAAAAAAGCAGGGATACATTTTATGATGATTTTGAGATTGACGAGATGCTGAAAATCGAGACGATGCTCAATGCCTGCACAAGTGATGACTTGCTGATAATAAAAAGAGTTCTTGAAGGCAAAGTATATTCAGATATCGCAGATGAGCTTTATATGTCTGCAAACGGAATAAAATATAAGCTTAAAAATATGTTTAAACAATGCGGGGCTGCATCAAAGAACGAATTTGTAAATATTCTGTCAAAATATATAGAGCCGAGCCATCTGTAATGGTTCGGCTTTTTATTCACCAAAAAGGATGTCTGCAACTTTTTTAAAAAATTTTAAAAAAAGACTTGATTTTTTTCAGGCTTTGGTGTATAATATCTTTTGTTGTCAATATCGGGGTGTGGCTCAGTTTGGTAGAGTACCTGAATGGGGTTCAGGTGGCCGCTGGTTCGAATCCAGTCACTCCGACCAGAAAAAGAGAACGCGAATGCGTTCTCTTTTGTATTTGTATCAGGCTCACATCAAAAAACACTTGCCCAAGCAAGTGTTTTTTTGATTTATTTCTTCTTCTCAACTTTTTTCTTGTTGCCTTTTTCGTCTACGATATAGACATTATTAAGGGTATTTTCAACACCTTGCCTGAATGCCTTTATGTATTGCTGTCTCAGCTCTGCCTGTTCGGCTTTTTCGTCCTCACTAAGACCCTCGCTTTTAGACTTATTGGCAAGAAAATTTATTCTCTTTATCAATTCATCTGTCATATCATACCTCTGTAAGTTATGCCTTAAGTGATGCACTCTTGTTGGTAACAACTTGTGCTATAAGAATTACCGCAACTAAAGCAACACCAATTATATCGGTTACAAGTCCCGGATAAATCAGCATAAGACCGCCGATTAAGCTGAGAACCCGCTGATACCACGGCATATGATGGAGCAAGTATCCTTCAAGCGACGCAGAGACCGCAAATATTCCCACAACCGATGTAATACAGATGAGAACAACCTCCCACACAGTAGTATCAATAAACAGCATTGCAGGGTTGAGCGCAAATACATACGGAACTATAAACGCACCGATAGCAAGCTTTGTCGCAGTAAACGCCGTCTTCATCGGGTTAGCCTGAGCGATAGCCGCACCTGCATAAGCCGCGAGAGCCACAGGCGGTGTAAGGTCGGCTACTATTCCGAAATAGAATACAAAGAAATGAGCCGCAATCTGCGGAACACCCATACGAACCAGAATAGGAGCACATGTAGCCGCCATAATACAATAGTTAGCCGTTGTCGGAACACCCATGCCGAGTACGATACAGCATACCATTGTCAAAAACAGAGCAACAATAACCTGATTTCCCGCAAGTGCTACAATTCCGTTAATCAGCACATTTGCAAGACCTGTCATGGTGATTGTACCTGCAATAATACCTGCAACACCGCATGCCGCCGCAACAGTAATCATTCCCTGTCCGCCTGCGGCAAGTGCCTCCCATATTCTCTTGGGGGTAATACGGTTTTCCTTGTTGAAAAGACTTACAACGATTGCAGCCACAATAGCGATAGCTGCCGCATACTGAATAGACTTCTGGCTTGTTCCTACAAGGTAGATAAGAATAACAAGCGGCAGAAGCAGATATACCTGCTTGAGCAAGGGTACAAACTTTGGCAGTTCTTCTCTTGTCAAACCGCGGAGTCCTTCTTTTTTCGCCTCAAGGTGTACGGCTATAAATATACCTGCAAAATATAAAACCGCAGGCAGAATAGCACGAACTACGATATCGCTGTAAGGAACGCCTACATAGTCAGCCATCAAAAACGCGGCGGCACCCATAATCGGGGGCATTATCTGACCGCCCGTAGAGGCAGAAGCCTCTGCCGCAGCCGCAAATTCAGGCTTGTAGCCCGTCTTCTTCATAAGCGGAATTGTAACCGAGCCTGAACCTACCGTGTTTGCAACAGATGAACCTGATACCATACCCTCCATTGCACTTGCAACAACAGCAACCTTAGCAGGTCCGCCCGAAAATCCGCCGACAACCGCATTGGCTATCTTAATAAAGAAATCTGCAATACCCGTACGCTCCAAAAATGCACCGAAGATAATAAATACCACAATGAACTTTGAGCAAACATTAATAGGAGTAGAGAGTATTCCCTCCTTGCCGTAAAACAGATAGTGTACGATATAATTAAGCTTACCCCACAAGGTAGGATTGGAAAGTCCCAATATGAGTGCATACACAATAAAGCATGCTGCAACAATTACGATTGGAAGTCCCACACTTCTGCGGCAAACCTCAACGAGCGAAATTATGCCGACAATACCTATTACAATCTGATACCACTCAAAGTTTGCTCCCTGCTGAATAATTGTCAGGGCATTTGCAGTATAATACAGGAAAGCAGCTGTACCGCAAACCATAGCCAGGATATCATACCACGGCATATAATTAACTCTCTGAACACCTTTTCTTGCAGGGTACACAAGATAACCCAAAAGCACAATAAACGCTACAAAGGAAGTCAGTCTGAATTCCTCCAGCCAGCTTGCAAAAAGTGTCACATAGATACAAAACAGCGAGAATATCGCAAGCACGCAATTTACCAGAACCTTTGGCTTGCCCTCCCACACACGGGTGTTAGACTCCCTGTCAAACTTCTTCATTACAGATTCAAGGTCCATAGGTTCTTGAACCTTGGGAGCCTTACTCTTACCGAAAACCACTATATTACCTCCTTAACCGTTACATCAAAATGGCTGCGCCGATAAATCGTCGCAGCCATGATTTGTTTAAAAATCAACTAATCAACCGCTACTTCAACGCCCTTTTCCGCAAAGTACTTTGCCGCACCTGCATGGAACGGAGCTGTCATACCGCTTGTTGCATTTTCAACGCTGAGCTCAGCGCCCTTTGCATTTTCAGCAGTAATTGCTTCGGCATTATCAAAGATAGCCGCTGTGAGCTTGTAAACATCCTCTTCTGCTGCATCGCTGTTTACAATCAAGGTAGCCTTAACCGTTACAGTTGTAACATCCTGCTCCTGACCTGCATATGTTCCTGCCGGTACATTATATGCAGTATAGAAGGGGCATGATGCCATCAGCTTTTCAGCAACCTCACCGTCGAT
>JAZUCQ010000076.1:0-3721 GCA_045639145.1 Clostridia bacterium
CGGTACGGCAAGCATCCATTGCCGTGTTACCGCCGCCGCAAACAGCAACTTTATCTCCGATTTTGGGAGGATTACCGAGAACGGTCTCGCGAAGGAAGTCGATTCCGCCGTAAACACCTTCGAGGTCTTCGCCGGGAACTCTCATTCCGAGGCTCTTCCATGCGCCGATTGCTACGACAACAGCATCACTGCTGTTTCTGATTTCGTCAAAGCTTATGTCTTTTCCGATTTTCACGTTGTTGATAAGCTCAACTCCCGTATCTGCAATAAGCTTGACTTCTTCGTCAACGATTTTCTTGGGAAGTCTGTATTCGGGTATGCCGTAGCGGAGCATACCGCCCATGTTGGGCATCATATCATAAACCTTTACGCTGTGACCTCTGAGTCTGAGATAATAGGCTGCTGAAAGTCCGCCGGGGCCGCCGCCGATAACGCTGACGGTTTTGCCTGTTTCGGGCATAATGTTAGGCTTATATGTTTTTTCACTGTTTAAATCACGGTCGCCTGCAAAGCTCTTGAGGTGAGCGATGGAAATGGGTTCTTCGACCATTTTTCTGCGGCAGTTCTTCTCGCAGGGATGAGGGCAGATTCTGCCGATTGAAGCAGGAAGAGCAATTTTTTCTTTTATAAGTCTGAGAGCCGCATCGAACTCTCCGTTTGCAATAAGACCGACATAACCCTGGCAGTCAGTTCCTGCAGGACAGTTGAGAGAGCAGGGGGCTTTGCAGTCGCCGTCATGGTCTGAAAGTAAAAGCTCAAGAGCAATCTTTCTTGAACGGATAACTCTGTCGGATTTGGTATTTACCACCATTCCGTCCATGACTGTTGCGGAGCAGGCACGAAGAAGCTTCGGAATACCGTCAGCCTCAACGACGCAAAGTCCGCAGGCGCCGTATATATCTACGCAGTCATCGTTACAAAGAGTGGGGATGAAAATGCCGTTAGCACGAGCGGCATTAAGGATTGTGGTTCCTTTTTCGGCGGTAATTTTAACGCCGTCTATCGTCAGATTAAATAATTCAGACATTTTATTCGCCATACGATAAATCTTTAAACATATCGGGGATAAAGTCCCTCGTAAAAGATATCGTTCCTTTCGTTGTATTTTTCACAAGTGCTCATTATTCAACGCTGATTGCGTCGAATTTACAGCCGCTCTTACATTTTCCGCACTTAATGCAAATGTCGGTATCAATAACATGAGGCTTTTTAACCTCTCCGCTGATAGCGTTGACGGGGCAGTTTCTCTTACAAAGTGTACAGCCCTTGCACTTTTCGGGGTCGATGGTGTATTTAAGGAGGTCAACACATTCTCCGGCAGGACATTTCTTTTCGTTGATGTGAGCCTCATATTCATTTCTGAAATATCTGATAGTAGTGAGGACGGGGTTGGGAGCTGTCTGTCCGAGACCGCAAAGAGCGCCGTCTTTGATAGCAAAACAAAGTTCCTCAAGAAGCTCGATGTCACCCTCACAGCCTTGTCCTTTTGTGATACGGTTGAGAATTTCAAGCATTCTCTTCGTGCCGATACGGCAGTGTACACACTTACCGCAACTTTCGCTTGTTGTAAAGTCGAGGAAGAATTTAGCCATTCCGACCATGCAGGTGTCCTCGTCCATAACAACCATACCGCCTGAACCCATGATAGCACCTGTGGCACCGAGAGCCTTGTAATCGATAACGGTATCAATAAGCTCTGCCGGGATACATCCGCCGGAGGGACCACCCATCTGAACAGCCTTGAACTGCTTGTTGTTCTTTATTCCGCCGCCGATGTCATAAATAACATCTCTGAGGGTTTTTCCCATGGGGATTTCAACAAGTCCGCCGCGTTTGATTTTACCGGTAAGAGCAAAAACTTTGGTGCCCTTGCTGTTTTCGGTACCCATTGCGGCAAAAGCTTCCCCGCCGTTAAGAATAATCCAAGAAACGTTTGCAAAAGTTTCAACGTTATTTATGTTGGAAGGCTTGTGCCAATATCCTGACTGAGCAGGGAAGGGAGGCTTGAGTCTCGGCATACCTCTGCTGCCTTCAAGAGATTCAATAAGAGCAGTCTCTTCACCGCAGACAAATGCACCTGCACCTGCTTTGATTCTCATGTCGCAGGAAAATCCGCTGCCGAGTATATTTTCTCCCAGATAACCTTTTGCGGTTGCCTGCTCAATAGCCATTTCGAGTCTCTTTATTGCGAGAGGATACTCAGCACGGACATAAACAACAGCGTGAGATGCGCCGATTGCATATGCGGCAATGAGCATACCTTCTATAAGGTTATGGGGGTCACTCTCAATAACAGCTCTGTCCATGAAAGCTCCGGGGTCGCCCTCGTCTGCATTACAAATGAGATATTTTTCGTTTCCTGCGGACTGACGAGCGGCATTCCACTTGAACCATGTCGGGAAACCGGCACCGCCTCTTCCGGCAAGACCGGAAACCTTAATGGTATCTATTACTTCTTCGGGAGTAAGGTCTTTAACACACTTTTCAAAAGCCTTATATCCGTCTGTGGACATATAATCATCGATTGTTTCGGGGTTGATAACTCCACAGCGTCTGAGTGCAATTCTTGTCTGCTTATCAAGGAACTGCTTATCTTCGTTGCTGACGATAAGATTAGCAATAAGGCTTTCATCTTTTGAAACTGCGTATTGAGCGATTGCATCGGTATCCTTTTCGCTGACCTTTACAAGTCGCTTGAGTGAACCGTCATCCTCATAAATATCAACAATAGGCTCCAGAAAGCACATACCGACACAGCCTGTTATCGTGAGCAGACTTTTGTCGCTGAGCTTCTGATTCAAACAATCATATATTTTTCCTGCACCTGCGGCAATACCGCAACTGCCTTGACCAACTGCTATTTTCATTTTGATTCCTCCCTTAAATCGTTAAGAATGGAACGAGCCTTATCGGGAGTGAGGTTTCCGTAAGCTCTGTCGTTAATCATCATTACGGGAGAGAGGCTGCAACAACCGAGGCAAGCTACGTTTTTAAGGCTGAATAAGCCGTCTGTCGTAGTTCCGCCATCGGTTATACCGAGTTCTTCGGTTATTGCTCTCTCAATGCTGTTTGCACCGTTAACGTGGCAAGCAGTACCCTTGCAAAGCATAATGAGATACTTTCCGACAGGCTGAAATCTGAACTGTGCGTAGAATGTTGCAACACCCATTATTTTTGAACAGGGGATATTGGTTGCCTTAGAAATGTGTTCAATTACATCCTTGGGAAGATATCCGTAAATATCCTGAGCCTTCTGAAGAATGGTGATAAGGCTTCCGGGTACATCGGCGTATTTATTTAATACCTCGGAAAGCAGGCTCAAATCGCTTTTCTGCATATCTTTCAAACCCTTCTTTTTGATATATTTTTTGTGTATTCTAAAAAGTACGACCTGATAATCTTGAATGTGACATATAAAATCAGACAAAAAAACAAGATTAAAAAACATTATACATAATGAGTTTAATTTTTTCAATACTTTTTGCGAGGAAATTATTGAATATTTTTTAAAAGTATGGTAAAATTATATAAATTTTTGTATATGCGGCAAAAACAAAGAAAAAGGAACAGAAAAATGAGGGAACTTTCCGATATAAGAGTTATAAAGGAAATAATGGATAGGAACGGTCTTGCCTTTCGCAAAGACCTCGGACAGAATTTCCTTATCAATCCGTCGGTGTGTCCGAGGATGGCGGAAGAATGCGGAGTTGATGAAGAAAGC
>JAZUCQ010000077.1:0-2232 GCA_045639145.1 Clostridia bacterium
TCATAAAATCACCTCTAAATTCAGGAGCGTGAGAAGTTTATCATTCGGCTCCTGTACTTTACGCTTATGACCAGACCCATTGAGAGCAGCGTAGTTAAGAGAGAAGAACCTCCGTAGCTGAAAAACGGGAGGGTAATTCCGGTAATCGGGAAGATACCGATGCACATTCCTATGTTTTCAAATGTCTGGAAGATAAGCATAGCTACAACACCCGTGCACATATATGTACCGAGGGAATTTCTTGCCTTCATTCCTATATATATGCAGCGAATGATAATTGCGCTCATAAGAACTATTACCAATACTCCGCCTATTATTCCAAGTTCCTCGCATATTGCAGAGTATATAAAGTCAGTATGCCGTTCGGGCAGAAGATTGTTTATCTGGCTTGAACCCTTGTAAAGTCCCGAACCGAAAATTCTGCCTGAACCGACAGCCAGCTTTGATTGCAGAACATGATAGCCTGCGCCGCTCGGGTCGTTCTCGGGAGTAAACAGGTTTATAATACGGTTTTTCTGGTAGTCCTGTAAAAGGAAAAACCACGCAATCGGGCACATCACAGCAAGTGCCGCTATGCCGCCCATGATATATTTTACTCCAATACCTGCAACAAAAAGCATTGCAACACATACAAAGATAAATACTGCCGCTGTACCGAAGTCGGGCTGCATAAGTATCAGCAAAATCGGAACTGCCGCAAAGCCTAAAAGCTTGAGAAGAACTGAGGGACGGTTTACCATTCCGTCATTGTCTGAGAGCAGCTTTGCAAATGCAATAATAAAGACAACCTTTGCAATTTCAGCAGGCTGAAGGCTGAGCGGTCCGATAACAAACCAGCTTCTTGCGCCGTTCTGGACACGGCCTATTCCGGGAATGAGAACGAGTATCAAAAGTAAAAGACAAGCGGCTGACATATAAAGCCAAATCCTCGACAGATACTCGTAGTCACAAATCATCATTGCCCATATACCTATAATACCGAGAACAAGTGCGCCTGTTTGTATGATTACATATTTTACAGCGTTTTCGCCGCCTGCACTTGAAATCATTACTATACCGTAAAGAGCCGCCGCAAGAATAAGTGCGGACAGACAAAAATCCATATTTTTGAAAAACCCTCTCAGGCCATTTGAACTTCTAAACATAAAAATCTCCATTCTGCCGCTGTACGCGGTATAAACTTAGCCAAGCTTTACGCTGAGAGCAACGCCGTCTCCAAGCGGAAGTATGTCTGTGTCAAGCTCCGGATGGGAACACAGCATATCAATATATTCACGCAGGCGTTTTACAATCGTACGCTTTCGGTGCAGAAGCAACTCGTCGGTTGCAGTCATTCCTTTGTACAGAACATTGTCAGAAACCAAAACTCCGCCCGTCTTTAACATCCGCATGCAATGCTTGAAAAATTCGCTGTACTGACCTTTTGCGGCATCAATAAATATTAAGTCATACTGACCGTCAAGAGTCGGCAGAATTTCTTTTGCATCGCCTTCTATAACATTGATGTTTGATGCCATTCCCTCACGCTCTGCATTTGTGCGTGCTACTCTTGCGGCATCGGGGTTTATCTCGATTGTATCAACTTTTTTTGCCCCTGCATACACCATGCGAATTGCGGAGTAGCCGATAGCAGAGCCTACCTCAAGAATACTTGAAATTTTACCTATCTTTATCAAAAGCTCAATCAGCTTTATCGACTCCGGCTGAGAGATTGGAACATCATATTCCTTTGCAAACCTTTCCATCTCAGCAATGTTTCCCTCCGCAGGCTTAAGTGAGGAGCGGATATATCTTGTTATATATTCGTAATTTATATTATCGTCTATCATAATACCACCAATTATATTAGTTCTGAATTTGCTGCTGTTTAGCCAGATGCTCTTCAAATGTCTCGGAGAACAAGCTCTCGCTTCCGTCACCCCTTGCGAGGAAGTAGAGGTAGTTTGTCTGAGACGGATTGAGAGCCGCCTCGATTGATTTAAGACCGGGAGCGGCAATCGGACCTATCGGCAGACCGCTGTGCATATATGTGTTGTAGGGGGAATCAATACGCGTATCCTCATTGGAGAGAACGCTCTTGCGTTCCTTTAAAATATACTGAACGGTAGCACAGGATTCAAGCCTCATATTTTTATTCAAACGATTTACAAAAACAGATGCAACAAGTCCGCGTTCACTGTCACTGGCCGCCTCACGCTCTACAACCGAGGCAAGCTTTATTATCTCGTCAAG
>JAZUCQ010000078.1:0-18955 GCA_045639145.1 Clostridia bacterium
CCTGGCAACACAAAGACCGGATGCAAATATCCTTGCAGGGCAAATACGAAACAATATAGATTTCAGAGTCTGCGGCAGAGCTGACAATGTATTATCTCAAATTATACTGGATAACACAAATGCTGCAGAACAAATTCCAAAGGACTCGCGGGGCTTGTTTATAACTCACGATGGAGTAATATTTAAAGGATATTTGTTTGATGAAAAAGCTGTTTTTGAAAAATAAAGGATGTGGTGAAAGATGGCTTTTGAAATTCAGAACGTGCCAATACATCTTAAAATGACATTAACCGTTAAGGAGGCGGCTGAATATAGTAACATAGGAATTAACAAAATTGACAGTATGCTTCGTATGCCAAATTGTCCATTTGTGTTGTATGTTGGTACAAAAAAATTAGTAAAACGTAGAGAATTTGAACAATTTATCAGCCAGAAACTTACAATTTAGCATATACCTATTGATAAATTTATGCCAATGTGATATAATATGAAATGTTGCATTGGCTCTTTTTCTCTAACGAGAAAGGAGTTAAGCTTATGGGTAAAAACCTAAGAGGCAAAGAAATAGGCAAAGGAATTTGCCAGAGAAAAGACGGCTTATACTGTGCGAGATATGTAAATAAGCTCGGCAAACGCAAGGATAAGTATTTTAAAACCGTTCAGGAAGCACGGAACTGGTTGGATGATGCAAAGTATGAAGATAAACATAACACCTTTACACCATCTGACATGACCGTAAATGACTGGTTTGAATATTGGATCAATCATATTGTCGGTGATTTGGCACCTAACACAAAGCGAAATTACAGCGAAAGATTCAAACATAATATTCAGCCGGTTATCGGAAATCTGAATCTTGTTGATGTCAAACCTCTTCACTGCAAAATGGTGCTTAATAATATGGAAGAACGCTATGCGGGTTCAACCATCAGGCAGACTTATATTGCTATGGGAACAATGTTTAAATCAGCTTTGATGAATGATTTCATTCAAATGCATCCTATGGACGGTGTTCGATATACAAAGCCTGTGCGTGCAGAAGATGATATTAAATTTCTCACAGTAGATGAGCAGGAAAAATTTATAGAAGTCGCAAAGAGGTCTCATAACTATTATCAGTATGCACTGATTTTAGAAACAGGGCTAAGAACCGGTGAAATGATTGGTCTTACCTGGGATGTGATAGACTGGGACAAACGGACTCTGACTGTCAATAAAACTTTGGAATACAGACACAAGCAAGGTTATTGGCGAGCAGGACCTCCGAAAACCCTTCAAAGTTATCGAACCATTCCCCTGACCAATATGGCGTATGAAATTCTTGAAAAAGTTGCATCAAGAAAGCACGAACGAAAAGAGTCCGAAACACTTTCTCAGGAGCTTTCGTTTATCGACAGACGCACAGGAAAAACCGAAACATTTTGTATGAGAGATTTGGTTTTTATAAACTGGCGTACCGGTGAGCCTGCCAAAAACAGTTCTTATGATACGCATTTGTATAAGCTTTGCGATGAAGGCAACATTAATAGGTTTTGCATGCACGCTCTCCGCCATACATACGCAACACGTGCAATTGAGAGAGGTATGCAGCCTAAAATACTGCAGAAGTTACTCGGACACGCAAGTATAAAAACAACGATGGACAGATATGTTCACGTGTCGGATGAGTCGCTATTTAATGCAGTACAGCAGTTTGAAATGAACGCTAATACTCGTGTGGGCTGACTGTGGTGTAAAATTGGTGTAAGAATGGTGTAGAAATGGTGTAAAACCCTTACTCAAAACCCTCAAAGCCCCTGAAATCAAAGGAGATGAAGATAAATATGAAATTAGGAATTGTAGGATTGCCCAATGTCGGCAAAAGTACATTATTTAACGCAATTACACAGGCAGGGGCGGAATCTGCAAACTACCCCTTCTGTACCATTGAGCCGAATGTCGGTACGGTTGTTGTTCCCGATTACCGCATTGATGAGCTTGTTAAAATGCATGACCCCGACAAGACTACCTATGCTGTCATCGAATTTGTTGATATTGCAGGTCTTGTTAAAGGTGCAAGTCGCGGCGAAGGTCTTGGTAACAAGTTCTTGTCAAACATTCGCGAGGTTGACGCAATCGTTCATGTGGTCCGTGCCTTTGAGGACACAAATATCGTCCATGTCGAAGGCTCGGTTGACCCTGTTCGTGATATAGAGACAATAAACCTTGAGCTTATACTCTCGGATATTGAAATTCTCGACCGCAGAATTGACAAGACAAGAAAGTCATTAAAGGGCGGCGACAAAACATTCCAGAGTCAGCTTGAATTTTTTGAAAGGCTCCACGCTCATTTAGAGAGCGGAAAGTGTGCAAGGGCAATGGAGATGACAGATGATGAGCTTGAAATGCTCTCGGATGTTTCGCTTTTGACCTTAAAGCCTGTTATCTATGCGGCAAATGTCGCAGAAGATGATTATGCAAAGGCAGATGACGAAAATGAGTTCGTGAATAAAATCCGTGAATTTGCTGAAACCGAAAATTCTGAGGTAATGGTTATCTCTGCAAGAATTGAGGAAGAAATCGCGGCCCTTGAAAAAGACGAAAAGCAGATGTTCTTAGAGGAACTCGGTGCAACCGAGTCGGGTCTTGACAAACTTATTCGCGCAAGCTACAAGCTTCTCGGTCTTATAAGCTACATCACCGCGGGCAAGCCTGAGGTCAGAGCATGGACAATCAAAAAGGGAACCAAGGCTCCGCAGGCGGCAGGTAAAATTCATACCGATTTTGAGCGTGGTTTTATCCGTGCCGAGGTCGTTGCCTACGATGACCTGATGGCGTGCGGTTCAATGACCGCCGCAAAGGAAAAAGGTCTTGTCCGCTCCGAAGGTAAGGAATATGTAGTTGCCGACGGCGACATAATTTTATTCAGATTTAATGTATAATTTATATTTAAAGTCCGCGGCATTGCCGCGGACTTAAGTTTATTCTACATTCTTATCCACCGTTGAAGGTTCTTTACAAACATTTGAAATATGCTTATTCTCGGCACCTCATGAGGTGCACATATATTCCGTCTTGCTACTTCATCACCGTCTATTGAGTATATTACCTCTCCCAGCTTTTGTCCTGCCTCAACGGGGGCGGAAACCTCACTCTCCATCTCAAAGCTTGTTTCAATCTTATCACGGTTACCCTTTTTTACAATAAATCCATCACCGCTAATTTCAGGCAAAAGCTGTTCCTCTACCCCACCCGAAACTCTGACATACGGAACCGAAATATCTGTAACTCCCTCACCTGCCACCTCATAATTTGCAAAGCCGAAGTCAAGCAGACTTGTTGCAGACGAAAACCTCTCGGCGGTTGACGGAGCACAAAGTATAACCGCTATAAGCTGCATTCCGTCTCGCTCTGCCGCTGCAGAAAGACAGTATTTTGCTATACTTGTAGAACCCGTTTTAAGTCCGTTTGCTCCTTTGTAAAAGCGTATCAGCTTGTTTGTGTTGGAAAGTCCAAATGCTCCGCCGCGCAAACTGTCCATCCATATGGTTGTGTAATCAAAAATCTTTGTATGCCCTAAAAGCTCTCTTGATATAATAGCTATATCCTTAGCGCTGCTGTAATGCTCGGGCGGCTCGTCAAGACCGTTACAATTTACAAAGTGAGTATTTATGCAGCCAAGCTCTGCGGCGCGCTTATTCATATTTTCAACAAACGCCGCTTCGCTTCCCGATATAAATTCCGCCATTGCAACCGATGCATCATTGCCCGATGCGACGGCTATCGCCTTCATCATATCATCCACGCTCATTTGCTCTCCCGCCTCTAGGAAAACCTGCGAGCCTCCCATTGATGCAGCATATTCACTTGTTGTAACCATATCATCAAGAGAAATTTTTCCGCTGTCAATCGCCTCCATAATAAGGAGCATTGTCATTGTCTTGGTCACACTTGCAATCTGAAGTCTCTCGTCAGGATTTTGTTCGTAGAGCACCTCGCCCGTTGACTGCTCCATCAAAATTCCCGACTTGGCACTAATCAGCTGTGCTGACACATCTGTATCCACCTGTACGGCTGAATTTTCCGCATATGCGGATACATTCACAATAAACGCCACCGCAACAACACATATAACAATTTTTTTAATTTTTTTTATAAAATTCATTCCATGTGCCTCCAAGCATCTTTAATCACAGTATAAATTTATGCCAAATTTATCTAATTTAATACAAGGGGAATAATTTTATTTATCTGTGCAAAAAATAATCGCGAAAAATAAATAAAATCAGGTCTCAAGAAAGGAGAAACCTATGGATATAATAGCTTTAATCCTTGTAATAGTAGGTGCCCTCAACTGGGGCAGCATAGGACTTTTCGGCTTTGACTTTGTCGCGGCTCTCTTCGGCGGACAGTTGTCGGCAATCAGCCGAATAATATTTACGCTTGTCGGTCTTGGCGGATTGTGGGCAATCACCTTCTTCTTTAAGGATAAAATCATCAACAAAAGCGAATAACCCATTTTGACCTCTGCAATTTTTGCAGAGGTCAGTTAATTTTATCAACGAAATCAATATTTTTTCTAAAAACCCTTGCTTTTTTGTGAAAAGTAGTTTAAAATTAGAGAGACTGTAATATAAATTTAATATATGAAATTTTATATTAAATTTATGGAGGATTAAACTTATGAATTACAGTCGAAAAAAATCCGACACAGTTATCGCTAAAATTTTCAGAGATACAGTCGGGACATTCGTCATTCTGTTTATTACTGCACTGATATGCTGTAACACGGATTATGTGGCAGAGGCTGACAGAAGTGCCTCTGAGCCTGCAACGGTTGAACTTCCCTACGATGTTCCCCTCCAGGCTTCTGAAGCGGAGGAGACAGCCGATGATGGTTTTATCAATCCCACAACGGGAGTTTTAACATCTGCTTTCGGAGAGCGATGGGGCAGACAGCATAACGGAATTGACATCGGTGCAGACACAGACACAATGATTTATGCGGCAGCGGACGGTATTGTTACCTACGCAGGTGAGATGAGCGGTTACGGAAACTACATTGTAATCGACCACCAAAACGGCTATGAAACAGCCTATGCTCACTGCAACGCAATATTTGTCAGCTTAAATCAACATGTAAAAAAAGGTGAGTCTATTGCCCATGTGGGCAGTACAGGTAACAGCACCGGTCCTCATCTTCATTTTGAAATCAAATCAAACGGGGAATATTTAGACCCGCTTGAATTTGTGGTTTACTAAAGCTCAGGTACACGGGTCTGCTCCTGTGCCTGACAGCCAAAGGGGTTATTAAAAATGGGAAAGAAAATACTTATCGTTGATGACGAAAGAAATATCGTAGACATTTTAAAGCTTAATCTTCAAAAGGAGGGTTACTCTGTTATAGAGGCATATGACGGTGCAGACGCACTCGAAAAGGCTCTTGCTCCCGACCCGTCGGACAGACCCGACCTTATTTTACTTGATGTTATGCTTCCTGAAATGAACGGATTTGAGGTATGTCGCAAGGTGAGAGACGCGTCTTCTGTTCCGATTCTTATGATTACCGCAAGAGAAGACGAGGTTGACAAGGTATTAGGTCTTGAAATCGGTGCCGATGACTATATAACAAAGCCATTCAGCATGCGTGAATTGATGGCGAGAGTCAGAGCAAATATGAGGCGTACTGAGCCTGAACAAAAAAAAGCAGATACCCCCGATGTAATCGACCTTGGTATATTCAAGCTGGATTGCAACCGCTATGAGCTTTACAAGGGAGATAAACTGGTTGACCTCACTGTTCGTGAGTTTGAGCTTATCAAGTTCCTGATTGCTCAACCAAATAAAATTTTCTCGAGAAAAAATCTTCTTGAATATGTATGGGATTATGAGTACTACGGCGATGTCAGAACCGTTGATGTTACCGTACGCCGTTTGAGAGAGAAGATAGAGGATGACCCCTCTCAGCCCAAGCACATCATGACCAAACGCGGTGTGGGCTACTACTTTACACTGTAATATGAATTTCAGGCTGCTATTCGGCAGCCTTTTTTATCGGAGGATATTATGCTTACTGTAACCGTTATCGCTGTCGGCAAAATAAAAGAGAAATATTTCACAGATGCAATAGCCGAATATTCAAAACGGCTCGGGCGTTACTGCAAGCTCAATATAATTGAACTTAAAGACGAGGCAACCCCCGACAACCCAAGCGACAGAGAAAGAGATGCTGTTCTTGCCAAAGAGGGCGAGAGAATTCTTGAAAAAATCCAGAAATCAGCATATGTCTGTGCCCTGTGCATAGAGGGCAGGACAAAAAGCTCGGTAGAGTTTTCACAGCTTATCGACCGTGTCGCATCTGACGGAAACAGCGAAATCGTATTTGTAATAGGCGGCTCACTTGGACTGTCAGACGAGGTTAAGCTGCGTGCTGACTTTAAGCTCAGCTTTTCGGATATGACCTTTCCGCATCAGCTTATGCGGGTTATTCTTCTTGAACAGATATACCGTGCATTTAACATTTCATCAGGCGGAAAATATCATAAATAATATAAAAGCACCCCAAAAGTTAAACACTTTTGGGGTGTATGTTATTTAAAACCTAATCCAAACAGGAGTACAATATATTTCACATTTCGGTCTGTATTCTCAAATCCCACGCATGAACATGTTGAAAATATGTAAGAGACAGCTTGTTCTTGTTTGCACCCTCCTGTTAAAGTATTATTTCTTCGGCATCTGCAGGCTCTTGTGTAATCTCTTCACCCTCAAACCGAACATCTGTATCGCCAAGCGCATCCGAAAAATTCTGAATTTTATTTGCAATTCGTTCCTTTTCCGTACCATGTGCAGGTGTCGGCTGATAATTGTTCCTTGATGAAACCGACGAGATTGAACAAGGTATTACCTCGTAATCATTGTAGTCGGTTACCTCTCCGTCCTTCACCGTGAACTTCTGTCTTATAATCATGGTATCCTTATCTCTCGGATTTTGGTTTCCGCCAAAGCAGAAGTTGCCGAGGCTGTACGCGATAATTCTGCCCTTATACCTCTCAATTCCCTGTAATACATGTGGGTGATGACCTATTACAATATCCGCACCTAAATCAACCGCATTATGCGCAAGCGAAATCTGTGAATCCTGCGGATAATTGTCACCCTCAATACCCCAATGTATCTGAACAACGATAACCTCTGCGCCATCGTTCTTTACCTGCTCCATAGCCTTTGGGAGATTTCCTTCCGCCGAGCCGTTGAGTGTATACAGTCCGACAAGACCAACCTTTACCCCCTCTACATCTATAACGCGGGTATTGAGATTTTCAAACCAGACAATGCCTGCCGCGTCTAAATACTTTCTTGTATCCTCAAGGCTCACCTGTCCGTAGTCTGAGGTATGGTTGTTGGCAAGCGTTACTGCCTCGACTGAGCCTTGTGTTAAAATCCCTGTATATTCGGGACTGCCTCTGAATGCAAAGGTTTTATCCTGCCTTGTTCCTCTGTCTGTAAGTGTACCCTCAAAGTTGACGATTGTCAAGTCGTCTGACGCAAAATACGGCTGAACATTTTTGAGAAAATAGCTCAAATCTCCACCTTGATTTTGAACCTCAACGGGCAGAGTAATCCCGCCGAATGCCGCATCTGTTCCGAGAGTACAATCGCCTGCACAGGTGATTGTAATTGTTTTTTCCTGCGGCTTTGGGTTTTCGGCAATCTCGCCCGAGGTATTGACACTCTCAACTGCACAGCTGCACAAAAGCAGTACGGCAGACAGTAAAAGGGTAATATTTTTTATAATATGTAAATTTTTCATAAGAACCCCCAATATAGCAAAACGGCGGGAGCAAGCCCCCGCCCTACTTAACATTGCGAATTGTTCTATTTTGCTCTCCATGTAATTCTGCCCTTGGTCAAATCATACGGCGAAATCTCAACCGTAACCTTATCACCCGGCAGTATTCTTATAAAGTGCATTCTGAGCTTACCTGAAATGTGTGCCAAAATCTGATGACCGTTTTCAAGCTCAACCTTGAACATTGCGTTAGGCAAAGCCTCAAGGACTGTACCTTCAACCTCCAAAACATCTTCCTTAGACATAATCTCACCTCCGCTAAATTAACTTTATCAGCCGCTTTATCTCGCGTCTGACCGTTGCATCGACCGCATGGGGCTCTGCAGTATTTATTAAATCCGTGCCAAGACCGGTCGCCTTGACATGTTTATTTTTCTTTCTCTTGTTTTTTGCGGCTTTGCGGCGTTTTCCGTCACATATTGTAACATATTCACCGTCACATGACAAAACGATAAAATATTCACCCTTGTCATGACCGCAAAGGGAAACAACCAAATCTCCTGTCGAAAAATTCGTCATAGTTCCACCCTCTTATGCCTGATTGCCCTCAGGGAGAGTGAGCAGATACGGATTTCCCTTCGTAATAAGTACGCTGTTTTCGTAATGAGCAGTAAGTCCTCCATCCTTTGTGATAACCGTCCACTCATTATCTGCAACATAGGTGTGATAATCAAACTGGCATACCATCGGTTCAATAGCGAGACACATTCCTGCCCTCATTCTGATTCCTCTTGCCGAGGTCACATAGTTTGGAATTTCAGGGTCCTCATGAAGGTCAGCACCTACACCATGACCGCAATACTTACGCAGCACTGAATATCCGTTTTTCTCCACATACCGCTGAATTGCCGCCGATATGTCGCTTATACGGTAATTCTCGCGGGCATAATTAATGCCCTCAAAAAAGCTCTGCCGTGTTACATCAATAAGTCTCTGTGCCTCATCCGAGATTTTGCCCACACCGAATGTTCTTGCCGCGTCACCGTTGTAACCCTTATAGCATGCACCTACATCAACGCTTATGATGTCACCCTCTTTTAAAACGCGGCTACTCGGAAAGCCGTGGATAATCTCGTCATTAACGCTTGCACATATGCTGCCCGGAAAACCGCCATAACCCTTAAATGACGCGGTACAGCCATGCGACTTAATGTAATCTTCCGCAATCTTGTCAAGCTCAGCCGTGGTAACACCCGGCTTGACTGCCGCTTTGACCGCGCGCAGGGCACCGTAGGTTACCTCACCTGCGATTTTCATTTTCTCAATTTCTGATTTTGATTTTATTGTGACCATATTATACCTTTCGGTATGTCGGCGGCAAATGCCGCCGACATACAAATACTACTCGCCCAGGGCCTTTAAGACCTCGCGGGTTGTATCACTTATTCCTTCCTGTCCTATGGCAACTCTGAGCATCCCCTTATTTTTATAGAATTGTATCAGAGGCTCCGTCTGGGTATGATAAACCTCAAGTCTGCTCTTTACAGTCTCGGGAGTATCATCAGCTCTTGTAACAAGCTCTCCGCCGCAGTTGTCGCAGATGCCGTCTTTTTCAGGCTTGCGGTACTCCTTATGGAATGTAGCCGCACACTTGCTGCATTCTAAGCGACCGGATAATCTCGCGATAATTTTCTCATCGGGGACATCAATGTTGAGCACGCAATCAATCTCTATATCAGATTTATCAAGCGCTTCAGCCTGAGCAATCGTCCTCGGAAAACCGTCAAGGATAAATCCGTTTTTGCAGTCGTCCTGTGATAATCTGTCCTTCATAACCCCAATCATAACATCATCGGGAATGAGATTGCCTCCATCTATATACTTTTTCGCAAGTAGTCCAAGCCCTGTTCCATCTTTAATGTTCTGTCTGAGGATTGCTCCTGTTGAAATTGTCGGAATACCAAAGTGTTCTTTAAGCTTCTCTGCCTGTGTGCCTTTTCCGGCACCGGGCGCTGCCAATAATATAAGTCGCATATAAATTTTACACCCTTTCGCGATATTAGCCTTTAATAAAATGCCCTATAAACGGATAGAGCAGAATCATTCACCTCTTTAAAAGTGGTGAAGTTTCTACTCTTCCCGAAGTTTATTAATATTATTCCAAAAATCCTTTATAATGACGCATAAGCATCTGTGATTCGATACCCTTAACCGTCTCAAGTGCAACACCGACAACGATAAGAACAGAAGTACCGCCGATTGAGAAGTTTGAAATATTAAGTCCGAGATTCATAAATATCGGAAGCACTGCGATAATTCCAAGGAAGAATGCACCTGCAAGTGTAATTCTCGATAAAACTCTCGAAATATAATCCGAGGTGGGCTTGCCCGGACGAATACCGGGGATAAATCCACCATTCTTCTTCATATTATTTGACATTTCAATCGGATTAAACTGAATTGCCGTATAGAAATATGTGAAGAAGATAATCAGCAAGAAGTAGAGAACAGCATAAATCCATGAATCCGGAGAGAATACTGATAAGAATCCGCCCCAGAAGCCGGTGCTTTCTGCAGTCTTGCCAAAGAAGCTTGCAACAGTTCCCGGAAATGCCATGATAGACATAGCAAAGATAATCGGGATAACGCCTGCACCAGAAACCTTAATCGGGATATGTGTGCTCTGTCCGCCATACATCTTTCTGCCTACAACACGCTTAGCGTACTGAACAGAAATACGACGCTCTGCCTCGTTCATTGCTACAACGAAAGCAACAACAACGAGAACAAGAATAATGAGAGCAATAGCCATAATCCAGTTGATAGAACCACCCTGAATGTAAGCATAAAGGGAAGTTGCCATACTGGGAATTCTGGACACGATACCTGCAAAGATTATGAGAGAGATACCGTTGCCGACACCCTTCTCAGTAATCTGCTCGCCAAGCCACATAAGAAATGCTGTACCTGCTACAAAGCTTGAAACGATAACAATGCCTGAAGCCCAACCGGGGTTGGAAACTGCACCATAGCTGCGGAGCAGGAAATAGAGACCTACTGCCTGAATGAGAGCCAGAACAACAGTTCCGTATCTCTGAATCTGAGCAATCTTCTTTCTTCCCTCTTCGCCCTGCTTCTGTAATCTTTCGAGTGCAGGGATAGCTACGCACAGAAGCTGCATAATAATCGAAGCATTGATGTAGGGTGTAATACTCATAGCGAATATTGTAGCGTTCTGGAACGCACCACCCGATACAATGTCGATAAATCCAAACATAGTGTTCTCTGTATTGAATATCTGTCCCATCTGACTTGCGTCAAGCATAGGAACAGGGATACAAGAACCCAGTCTGAATATTACAAGCATAACAAAGGTGTAAATAAGCTTTTTTCTAAGATCTACAATCTTCCAGGCATTTCTGATTGTATCAAACATCTTATACCACCTCAGCCTTTCCGCCGGCAGCCTCTATCTTCTCTGCCGCCGTCTTACTAAATCTCTTTGCTTTTACTGTAAGCTTTCTCTCAAGCTCGCCACGGCCGAGTATTACTACTCCGTCGCAAACCTTAGAAATAATACCTGCTTCCTTGAGAACCTGAGCGGTAACCTCAATTCCGTCCTCGAGCTTGTTAAGCTCCTCAACATTTATAGAAACATATTCCTTTGCAAAGATGTTCTTAAATCCACGCTTAGGCAATCTTCTGTAAATGGGCATCTGTCCACCCTCGAAACCGGGACGAACACCGCCGCCGCTGCGGGCATTCTGACCTTTGTGACCTCTGCCGGCAGTTTTACCGTTGCCGCTTCCGTGACCTCTTCCGACTCTGAAAGCATTTTTCTTTGAGCCTTCGCTTGGAGACAATTCGTGAAGTTTCATGAGTACACCTCCTCCTTTTTTGTCAAAAAATTAGATTTACGGGCTTTGCCCGAATGCATCAGTTAAATTATTCGGATACTTCTACCAGATGCTTTACCTTGAAAACCATACCTCTAATCTGAGGATTGTCGGGTTTTTCAACACACTGACCGATTTTCTTAAGGCCAAGAGCCTCAACTGTAGCTATCTGATCTTTTTTACATCCGATTGTACTCTTTTTAAGAGTAACCTTTATTGTGTTAGCCATGGATAAACCCTCCTGTATTTTTTATAAATTAACCGAGGATCTCTTCCGGCTTTTTACCTCTGAGCTGAGCAACCTCGTCTAAACTCTTGAGTGATGCCAGACCCTCAACTGTTGCAGCAACAACATTCTTAGGATTGTTACTGCGCAAGCACTTTGTTCTTATGTCTCTGATACCTGCAAGTTCGAGTACCGCACGGGCGGGACCGCCGGCGATAACACCTGTACCTTCTGCAGCAGGCTTTAAGAGAACTCTTCCTGCACCGGACTCACCGATGATTTCATGAGGAATTGTGCTCTTAACCATAGGAACAGTAATCATATTTTTCTTTGCTTCATCTATACCCTTGCGGATTGCGTCAGGAATTTCTGCCGCCTTTCCTGTACCGTAACCAACATGGCCGTTACCGTCACCGACAACAACAAGTGCGCTGAAACGCATTGTTCTACCACCCTTTACAGTCTTTGCAACGCGGTTAAGATGAACTACCTTTTCCTGTATATCAAGCGTATCCGCATCAATGCGCGGCTGCTTCTTGGTTCTTTCACCCTTCTCTGCCATTTAGTTTCACCTCTTTCAACTAATTAGAATTTCAGGCCAGCCTCACGAGCTGCCTCGGCGAGTTCTGCAACTCTGCCGTGATAAACATATCCGCCTCTGTCAAATACAACCTCAGTAATACCGGCATCCATTGCACGCTTTGCAACAAGCGCACCAACCGCCTTGGCTGCATCCTTATTACCGCCGTAATTTGCCTTAAGCTCTGCGTCAAGACTTGATGCAGAAACAAGTGTCTTACCTGCGGTATCATCAATGATCTGAGCGTATATGTTCTTAAGACTTCTGAAAACACAGAGTCTCGGAATTTCGCTTGTACCCGAAACCTTTTTACGAACTCTTGCGTGTCTTGCAAGTCTTGATACATTACTGTTAGTCTTCTTAATCATTAATTTACACCTCCTGTGCGGTTAATTACTTCTTAGAACCGGCTTTACCTTCCTTGCGTCTGATATGTTCATCAATATACTTGATACCCTTACCCTTATAAGGCTCCGGCGGTCTCTTCTCGCGAACATTGGCAGCAAACTGTCCAACCTTCTGCTTGTCGGGACCTGAAATTATAATCTGGTTGGGCTGAGGAACCTCTATTGAGATACCCTCAATCTCCTCCATCTCAACCTGGTGAGAATAACCGAGGTTCATAACGAGCTTATTGCCCTGCTTTGCAGCTCTGTAACCAACACCGTTGATTTGGAGCTCCTTCTTAAAGCCGTCAGCTACTCCGACAACCATGTTATAAAGCAATGTTCTTGTAAGACCGTGAAGAGCTCTGTGCTCTTTCTTGTCTGAAGGACGCTTTACTTCAATAATGTTGCCGTTTTGTTCTATAATCATATCCTGTGCGAGTGTTCTCTTAAGTTCACCCTTAGGACCCTTTACGGTAACTTCATTGTTCTCGCCAACTGTAACGGTAACACCTGCGGGTACCTCAATCGGCATCTTTCCTATTCGTGACAATGAATTCTCCTCCTTTCCTATCAGTAAAATATCTTACCAAATAAATGCCAATACTTCTCCGCCTACATTCTGACGACGAGCTTCCTTGTCGGTCATAATGCCCTTAGAAGTAGAGATGATTGCAATACCGAGTCCCTTTAATACTCTGGGGAGCTCATCCTTTGAAGCATAAGAACGAAGACCGGGCTTTGAAACTCTCTTGAGTCCTGTGAGCACCTTCTGCTTGTTCTCAGCGTACTTGAGTGTTATACGGATTATACCCTGAATGCCGTCTTCTATAATCTCAACATTCTTTACATAACCCTCCTGAAGCAAGATGTCAGCAATCGCTTTCTTCATGTTTGAAGCAGGAATGTCAACAGTTGTATGTCTTGCATCATTGGCATTTCTTATTCTTGTAAGCATATCCGCTATCGGATCTGTTATATGCATATTCCAAACCTCCTTTTTATCGGAATCGAAGTCGGTTTGACCGTCCGTGACATCATTTGTCGGTCACCTGACCTCATATTTTTATAATTCGGTTTACCAGGACGCCTTCTTAACGCCCGGAATCTGACCCTTGTAAGCAAGCTCACGGAAGCAGATTCTGCAGATACCAAACTTACGAAGGTAAGCGTGGGGTCTGCCACAGATTTTACATCTGTTATATTCGCGTGTTGCATACTTCTGCTTTCTCTGCTGCTTTACAACCATAGATTTCTTAGCCATAAGCTTTAATCCTCCTTATCGTCACTATTTCGTAAACGGAGCGCCCATCATTGAAAGCAACTCTCTTGCCTCTTCGTCTGTTTCAGCAGTTGTAACAAAGATGATGTCCATTCCGCGAATTTTGTCAATCTTGTCATAGTCTATTTCAGGGAAGATAAGCTGTTCCTTGATGCCGAGTGCATAGTTGCCTCTGCCGTCAAAGGAGTTGGGGTTAATTCCTCTGAAGTCACGAACACGCGGAAGAGCCGCGTTGAAGAGTCTGTCAACAAACTCATACATCTTTGAACCTCTGAGAGTAACCTTACAGCCGATGTTCATTCCCTCTCTTACTTTAAATGTAGCGACAGACTTTTTAGCCTTGGTGATAACCGGCTTCTGTCCGGTAATCAAACCGAGATCGTTTGCCGCACTTTCAACAGCCTTTGAATTTTCTCTTGCGTCGCCAACACCCATATTGATAACAACCTTATCAAGCTTGGGAATCTGCATTACGCTCTTATAGTTATACTTTGTCATCAAAGCGTCTTTGATTTCTTTTGTATACTTTTCCTCGAGTCTCATTTAAAGTGAAACCTCCTTCCTCATCAAATTCTATTAAAATGTTTCGCCGCACTTTTTGCAGTAGCGAACATGTGTGCCGTCTTCAAGCACCTTGCGTCCTACTCTTGTTGCAGCATTGCACTTTGCGCAAACATTCATAACCTTGCTTGCATATATAGGTGTTTCCTGCTTGATGATACCGCCAACTTCACCCATTCTTCTGGGCTTCTTGTGCTTGGTAGCCATGGATACACCTTCTACAATAACCATACGCTTTTCAGGATTTACAGAAAGAACCTTGCCCTTCTTGCCCTTGTCCTTACCGGACAGAACAACTACCTGATCGCCGGTCTTGACATGCATTTTGGTAGCCATTGTTTTTCCTCCTATCTCAAATATAAAGGATTTATTTATGTTTTGTTGTGCACGGCACAACAAAACATAAAAGTAATACTAAAGTACTTCGGGTGCGAGAGACAATATCTTCATATAATCCTTATCACGAAGCTCTCTTGCAACCGGACCGAATATACGGGTACCTCTGGGGGTCTTGTCGTCTCTGATGATAACAGCTGCGTTCTCGTCAAATCTGATCTGAGAACCGTCGGGTCTCTTTACGCCCTTTACGCTGCGGACAATAACCGCCTTTACAACATCACCTTTTTTAACAGCACCGCCGGGTGTTGCTTTTTTAACAGAAGCAATTATTACATCGCCGATGTTTCCGTAGCGTCTGAAAGAACCGCCCAGAACACGGATGCAAAGAATTTCCTTTGCGCCGCTGTTGTCAGCAACCTTTAAAATAGTCTGCTGTTGTATCATATCGGATTTCCTCCTATCTTATTTCGCATCAATGGCAAAAGCCATAAACGATTTTTGTATAAGCTTATTTAGCCTTCTCAACGATTTCAACAACGCGCCATCTCTTATCCTTGGAAAGAGGTCTGGTTTCCATAACTCTTACCTTATCGCCGATGCCGCACATATTGGTCTCGTCATGTGCCTTAAGCTTGTAGGTTCTCTTAATAACCTTGTTGTAAAGCTTGTGCTTTACATTCTCTTTAATAGCAACTACTATTGTTTTATCCATCTTGTCGCTGATAACCTCACCGACACGGGTCTTACGATAATTGCGTTCACTCATTCCCTACACCTCCTACGCATTTTGGCTTGTGTTAATTCCAAGCTCTTTCTCTTTGAGGACGGTTTTTACTCTTGCTATATCCTTCTTAACGCTAACAATTCTCATCGGATTATCGAGCTGGTTGGTAGCGTTCTGGAAACGAAGGTTAAAAAGCTCTTCCTTCAAGTCCTTGATTTTATCTTCAAGCTCCTGCGTTGAAAGGTCTCTTATATCCTGTATCTTCATTAACTATCACCTTCCGTTTCTTGGTCAGCCTTTCTGACAAACTTACACTTAAGCGGCAGCTTGTGCATAGCAAGACGCATAGCCTCGCGTGCAACCTCTTCTGATACGCCGCCGATTTCAAACATAACTCTGCCCGGCTTTACTACTGCAACCCAGTATTCAGGAGAACCCTTACCACTACCCATTCGGGTCTCAGCAGGCTTCGCTGTAACCGGCTTGTCGGGGAAAATCTTTATCCATACCTGACCGCCTCTCTTTGTGTAACGAGTCATAGCTACACGGGCAGCCTCTATCTGATTACTTGTAACCCAAGCAGCTGTCTGTGCCTGAAGTCCAAACTCACCGTAAACAACCTTGTTGCCTCTGTGAGCTGTGCCCTTCATTCTGCCTCTCTGCTGCTTTCTACGCTTAACTCTCTTAGGAGATAACATTATTTTCTGCCTCCTTCCCTACGATTGGCAGACTTTCTCGCAGGCTTTTCCTCAACTGCTGCATTTCTGCCTTCAGCTAAGATTTCGCCCTTGTAAATCCATACCTTTACGCCAAGCTTACCATATGTGGTGTTAGCTTCGGTAAAGCCATAGTCGATGTCTGCTCTGAGGGTCTGCAGAGGAATTGTACCCTCATGATACTGCTCTGTTCTTGCGATTTCTGCACCGCCAACACGACCTGCAACATATGTCTTGATACCCTTTGCACCAAGCTTCATTGTACGGCCCATGCACTGCTTCATTGCCTTTCTGAAAGAAATACGGCGCTCAAGCTGTGATGCGATGTTCTCTGCAACGAGCTGCGCGCTCATATCAGGAACCTTTACCTCGATAACATTGAGGATAACAGTCTTGCCTGTCATCTTCTCAAGCTCCTTCTTGAGCTTCTCTATCTCAGCACCGCCCTTACCGATAACGAGACCGGGCTTTGCAGCATGGATAGATACGCGAACCTTATTAGCAAACTTTTCAATTTCGATTTTTGCAACTCCGGCCTGGAATAACTTGTTCTTTAAGAACACTCTGAGGTTGTAGTCCTCTACAAGACTGTCGCCGAAGCTTTTCTTGTCAGCAAACCAACGGGAATCCCAGTCCTTGATTATTCCGACTCTGATACCGTGTGGATTAACTTTCTGACCCATATTTTTACCTCCTATCTTATTCCTTCTCCTGAAGTTTCAGTGTTATATGACTTGTTTTCTTGTTAATTCTGAAGGCTCTGCCCTGCGCTCTTGCCTGTATTCTCTTGAGTGTAGGTCCCTGATCCGCATAAACCTCTGAAACATAAAGCTTATCAACATTCATGTGATAGTTATTTTCAGCGTTTGCCATAGCGGACTTGAGCAGCTTCTCTACAACAGGGCTTGCAGCCTTAGGTGTATTTCTTAATATTCCGATCGCCTCGCCAACCGACTTACCTCTGATAAGGTCGATTACTATACGAACCTTACGGGGTGCGATGCGGACATGAGTAACTCTTGCTACTGCTTCCATCTCTGTGCAGCTCCTTTCTTACTGATTAAAACTTAACTTTCGATAAATTATCTACTTGTCTTTGCGCCTGCATGACCCTTGAAGGTTCTGGTGGGAGCAAACTCACCGAGCTTGTGTCCAACCATATCCTCGCTTACATATACGGGAACATGCTTTCTTCCATCATATACCGCAATGGTATGTCCAACCATCTCGGGGAATATCGTGGAAGCTCTTGACCATGTCTTGAGTACATTCTTTTCGTTCTTTTCGTTCATTGCTACTATTCTTGCGAGCAGCTTAGCATCGACGAAAGGTCCTTTTTTAATACTTCTTCCCATACGAATAATCCCTCCTTATTTAGCGTTGCGTCTCTTAACAATAAACTTGTTAGACTGTTTCTTCTTATTTCTGGTCTTGTAACCGAGAGCCGGCTTACCCCAAGGAGTAACAGGGCTCGGCATACCGATGGGGGACTTACCCTCACCACCACCGTGCGGATGGTCATTCGGGTTCATTACAACACCGCGGACGGTAGGTCTGAAGCCCATGTGACGCTTTCTTCCTGCCTTACCGATGTTGATGTTCTCGTAATCCTGATTACCAACCTGACCGATGGTTGCACGGCAGTTAAGTCTAACCATACGAACCTCGCCGGATGGGAGTCTAACCTGTGCATAACCGTTTTCCTTAGCCATAAGCTGTGCGGTGTTACCTGCTGATCTTACAAGCTGTCCACCCTTGCCGGGGCTGAGCTCAATGTTATAAATGAGTGTACCCACGGGGATATCCTTGATTTCCATTGCATTGCCGGGTTTGATATCAGCGCCCTCACCCGATACAACTACATCACCCTTCTTAAGACCGAGGGGAGCGATGATGTAAGTCTTTACGCCATCCTCGTACTGAAGAAGTGCAATGTTTGCGCTTCTGTTAGGATCGTACTCAATCGAAAGAACAGTTGCATTCATACCGTCCTTATTACGCTTGAAGTCGATAACTCTGTATTTTCTCTTTGCGCCGCCGCCGCGGTGTCTGACTGTTATTCTTCCGTTGCTATTTCGTCCAGCTTTGCTGTGAAGGGGACGAAGGAGAGATCTCTCAGGTGCAACCTTATCAATCTCTGCAAAATCTGAAACAGTCATCTGACGCAGCGAAGGTGTAGTAGGATTATATTTCTTAATACCCATTTTTAAATCTCCTTATCTGCAAATTTTGGACTATTTATATTAGCCCTCGAACAGTTCGATTGTCTTGCTGCCCTCTTTAAGTTTAACAACGGCTTTCTTCCAATCAGCTCTCTTACCTGAGAACACGCCCTGTCTCTTGGGCTTACCGTCGTAGTTCATGGTTGTAACCTTTTCAACCTCAACCTTGAAGATTTCTTCAACAGCCTTCTTAATCTCAATCTTGTTAGCGGATTTAGCAACCTCAAAGGTGTACTTTCTGTCCGCAACCTG
>JAZUCQ010000079.1:0-3667 GCA_045639145.1 Clostridia bacterium
TTTCTTCTGTCATTTTAACATATGTTACTTTTTCTTTTCCGGGAGCTATAACTTCCACGATAGGCTCTAAGCGGCACATACCGATACAACCTGTCTGAGTGACCGTAACATTTGAAAGACCACGCTTTGCGATTTCCTCCATAAACTCGTTCATTACAGGTCTCGCACCTGCCGCAATACCGCAGGTAGCCATTCCTACAACTATACGGATACCGTTTTCGTCCTCTTTTCTTAAGGTAACCTTATCGAGCATCTGCTTTCTTATTGCTTCAAGCTCTGCCAAGCTTTTCATATTTATCATTCCTTTCTTTAATTAACATCAGGCGAATTACGCTTTGCTGTATAGCACATTCTCGTTCTCCCTCAAAAAATCTCTCAGCCAAATCATAACCTCAGGCTCTTTGAGGGAAACCCCTCCGAGTATTGCTTTAACCTCTTCCGTTTCAAGCTTAAATTCGCGTCCGTCCACATTGTGTGAATATACAAGGTCAATTTCCTCATACGAGGTTATAACCCCGAGCATGGTTTCCGCCATGTCCCCCAGCGGCTGACGGTCAATATGACTGTACCCGAAGGTTGCGGATATCTCGGTTCCGCTCCCGACCTCCGATTCAAGTGTTATTCCTCCACCTGTATTCTCCGCCGCAAGCTTTAAAAGCGGTATTCCAAGTCCCACCTTGCGTGTTTTTCGGGTTGTGGTAAACGGGTCAATCACAGCACTTACCATATCGGGTGGCATGCCACAGCCGTTATCCGCAACCGTGAATTTTAAAATATCATTCCGTGTATCCTCGACTACAGCAAGCTCAATCCTTGTCGCACCTGCCGCAATCGAATTATGCATTATATCGAGAATATGCAGTGACAATTCTTTCATAGACTAATACTTTGCGAGAATGCCCTCAATCTCATCAACCGTCAGGCGGCCGTAAACCTCTTCGTTAATCGTCATAACGGGTGCAAGTCCGCAAGCACCGATACAACGGGTTGCGTCAAGCGAGAACTTTCCGTCGGGTGTACATTCGCCCACATCAATTCCTAAAATCTGCTTTACTTTTTCAAGAATATCTCCCGACCCTTTAACATAGCAAGCAGTGCCAAGACAGACGCCAATCTGATACTCACCCTTGGGATTGAGCGAGAACTGTGCATAAAATGTAACTATACCGTAGATTTCTGCCAAAGGAATGTTTAGTCCCTCCGATATCATCTTTTGTACCTCGATAGGCAGATATCCGTAGATGTTCTGTGCCTCATGCAGAACAGGGATTGCAGCACCCTTCATATCCTTGTGCTTCTCAATAACCGCTTTGAGAGCAGCCTCCTGTTCCGGTGTTCCGCTGAACGGAATCTTGTTTGGAATCATTTTTGTCAAACCTCCTGTTAATATTGTTTCGTATGCAAAAATAATCTGCATCGTACTTTTTCAAATGTAATTTTCGGCATTGCATATACGCAATGCCACACAGACTAATTATATCATATCAATTTTTAAAAAGCCATAAGTTTTAAGCTTTTTTAAACATCAAACTAAATAAAATTTCTTCAACCTTTTTGTGCAAAACATCTAAGCAAAACTCCCTTTCGGAAATGTCTGCCAGATAATGTGCATCAGAGCTTGTAATAACAGTATACTGTTCAAAATTCTTCCTGAATTTCTCTCTGTTTTTTGCCGTAACCTCAACGGCAGAAACTGTCAAATCAGGCGGAATAAACCCCAAATTCGAAACGATACTGTAGCTCTGTCTGTCAATATGGGCAGGGTATGCCACACCGCCAAGCTCAGCCACCTTTTGCACAACATCATATACACTAAGTCCCGACGCGGTGACGAGCAGCCGCTCCTCCTCACCGATAATCCCGTCATTTTCGTCCATATAATACTGGTTGCCGAAAATCTCGGGACGGTTTTTAACGGGAGTACAGCTTGCGCGGAGAATTTTCTCCATTTCCTCCGCCGCCTCAATCGTGGGAAAAAGGCTCACCATATGAACCTCCTCGCTTGTCTCGATTTCCATACCGGGGATAACCGTTATCCGTCCGTTCGCCACCTTCTGTGCCGCTCTTACATTTCCGCATGAATTGTGGTCTGTTATCGCAATAACATCAAGACCTTTTATAATCGACATATTTACAATATTATTGGGTGTCATATCATTATCGCCGCACGGCGACAGAGCAGAGTGCATGTGTAAATCATAGTAAAGCTTCATAATATCATCTCGCTTTTATATCCCCAATTCTACCAGACCCTTGGCTATCTCATAGGCAGACTTTTTTGTACTGTAAATCGGTATTCCTGCCTCATCGGCTTTAGCCGCGGTGTTTTCATCGGGCAAAAAACCATCTGCAATTATGACACCTGCCGCATCCTGAAGTGATGCAACCGCCATAACATTTATGTTAGTCTGAATTGTAATCCACAATGTTCCCTCGCCGACATTTGCCATGGCAAGGCTTAAAAGGTCGCCTATGTAACAACCCGTAACCTCGTTTGATGCACCTCCGCTCCCTGCGGAAAGTTCAAGATTGAGTTTTTGTGCAATTTCGGATATTTTCATAATGTTTCCTCCATTCATCGCAATTACTGATTATCAATCAGCTTCTCGTACTGCTCGCGAAGTCTAAATATACAATCCGTCTCGCTTGCATGACCTCTGACTATATCCTCGGCAAGAGCCGCACAGCTTGGCGAGCCGCACGAACCACAGTCAAGTCCCGGAAGCTTTTGCGTAAGTTCCTCTATCTCCATCGCCATCTTCATTGCAACACGGAAGTCCTCGTCAAGCTTCATAACGGGTCTGTAAACGGGTGCGGCATCCCACATTCTGTCTATATCATCGTCTATACGCTCACCGTCTGTTGGCATCTTCCTGCAAATTCTTTCAAGGCGCGCCCTTGCGACAAAGCTGTTTTCGGCTGTGAGCGGTCCGCCGACACAGCCGCCCGGACAAGCGAGAGCCTCTACATAATCGACATCTGATAATTTATCGTCTTCTATATCCTCAAAAAGCTGAATTACATTGTGTATTCCGTCGACTGCAACACACCGTGCCGCACCGCTTGCCGATGCCTCGCCGCCGCTCTCTGCCCAACGAGTACCAAGCGCCCCTGCACGGCTTATCTCTGCCAGCTCGTCAACCGACCCCATCTTCTGTGCAAGCTTTAAATAGGTATCCTTAATAGAAATTACACCGTCAACATTTGATTTCTTTACTACACGCTCGTCTCTTACCGCGGTTGCCTTTGCGGCACACGGACTTATAAAAAATACTCCTATTTCCTCAGGAGAAAGACCCGTCTTTTGGCATGCTTCCTCCCTTGCCGCCTCCGCAGACAGTTCCATCGGCGAACGCAGAGGTACAATGTTTGGTATAAGGTTTTGAAACCTTACCGCTATCAATCGGCATACCGCAGGACATGCCGAGGAAATCGCCGGCTTCATAAGCTCTCCGCTGTCCAGAAGTTCACGCGTTTTTCGGCTTATCTCCTGCGCTCCTCTTGCCACCTCGTAGGTATCGTCAAACCCAATCTTCAAAAGTGCCGTCAGCATAAGATTACAATTCTCAGTCTTTGAGAACTGACCGAAGAAAGCAGGTGCAACAAGTGCAATATTATATTTATAGTTATTAAGTGCATCAAAGCTGTCCGTTGTCGCCTTTTTGGC
>JAZUCQ010000080.1:0-11996 GCA_045639145.1 Clostridia bacterium
TCCCCCTCCATGGACATTCTTATCTCGAGCAACTTGGAGCGTCTGCTCTTTGATATCTCGGGCGGTGATGCCAAGAAGGTTACAACAATGATGAACAAGCTTAAAAAGAACGGTTCATACAAACTGACAAAGGCTCTTCACAAGAAGGTTACCAACCTGTTCTGGGGCGGCTGCTGTGATGATTACTTTACAAAAACTCAGATTTGGAAGACAAATACAAACACAGGCTATACACTCGATACTCATACAGCCGTTGCAGTTGATGTATATGAGCAGTATGTAAATGAGACGGGCGACAACACCAAGACAGTTATTGCATCTACTGCAAGTCCGTTTAAGTTCAATCAGGCAGTTTTATCTGCACTCGGCGAGAACATCGATGGTCTCAACGATTTTGAGCTTATCGACAAGCTTGCACAAAAGAGCGGTATGGAAATCCCAAGTTCTCTTGCAGAGCTTAAAAATAAAGAAAAACGCTTCGAGGGCGTAATCGCAAAGACCGAGATGCCCGAGCTTGTTACTCAGGTTTTGAAGGTTAAATAGTATATCAAAAGGCTGATGCTTACGCATCAGCCTTTAATCTTACAAAATTATAACTCTCTAAAATCTGAAAATACTTAACAAGTCTCTCGTAGAGCGGATGTGCATCCTCGCCAAACCTTTGCTCTACATATTCGCCAAGCTCGATAATTGTCTTTTCACCGTCAATCAGGGGCCATACAAAGCTACCCATCTCATCTAAATGAATATAGGTTATTTTCGGCTTTTTTAAAAGCTTTTGAGCAATTCTGTTAACGACGCCCGTGTTTTCGATTTCAAGGGTTACAACTCCGTTTTCATCTTTTGTCCAAACGATACTCTCGGCACGCCGAGGTATGCGCTCGAGGTAATTTTCAGATGTTACATTTTTCTTTTTCATATCTTATTTACGCTTCTTCCAGAGTGAGAACTTGAGTACCGTGAGCACTATTATTGCAAACAGAGCGATACTTCCGATATTCATAGTGCCTGTCGGTATACCAAGCTTTGTCGAAAGGTCAAGTGCCGAATCAAGTCCGAATACAGCAAGAAGTGCAAGCACAATTCCAATCAGACCTTCACCTGCAATCATACCCGAGCAGAAAAGAATACCATCGTTTGCGATAGTCTTTTTCTCCTCTTCCTTGCGGTTGAGCTTGTCAATCAAAAGTCGAACAAGACCGCCGACCATTATACAAGCGGTGAGCTGAACGGGAAGATAAATACCTATTGCAAACGGAAGTACGGGAATACCGATAATCTCAACCGCTATTGCAATAAACACACCTATAAACACAAGTGCCCAGGGGAGGTTTCCGCCCATAACACCCTCAATGATAAGCTTCATAAGTGTTGCCTGAGGAGCACCGAGTTCCTCCGAACCAAATCCCCATGCGCTGTCAAGAAGATAGAGTGTTCCGCCGATCGCAAATGCCGCAGCAACTACACCGATTATTTCTGCGTACTGCTGTTTTTTAGGAGTAGCACCGAGCAGATAACCCGTCTTTAAATCCTGCGAGGTATCACCCGCTATTGCAGAAACGATACATATAATCGAGCCGATTGCAATAGCACTGCTCATTCCTCCTACGCCGCTGTCACCCGTAAACTTTAAAATAAGAGTTGTAATCAGCAAGGTTGCAATAGCCATACCCGAAACAGGGTTGTTACTGCTGCCTACCAAGCCAACCATTCTTGATGAAACGGTAGCAAAGAAGAAACCGAACACAACCACAATCACCGCACCGAGAAAACTTACGGGGATTGCAGGTACGAGCCATACAAGGAGTGTAAGAATTGCTATTGCAATAATTACAACCTTAATATTGATATCCTGAGCGGTACGCTCACTTGATAGGGTTGCTCCGCCTGCCATGCTCTTAACCGCACCGCCAAAGGTTTTAACAATAAGCGGAAGTGATTTTACAAGGCTTATGATACCGCCTGCCGCGAGTGCTCCTGCTCCAATATATCTTATGTAGGAGCTCCAGATTGCACTTGCACCGCCTGCGGCATAGATTTCACCGATAGGTTCTGTTCCGGGATAGAGAACGATATTTTCACCGAAGAGCACAATAATCGGGATAATAACAAGCCAGCTGAGCACACCGCCTGAGAACAGATAAGAGGAAACTCTTGCACCGCAGATATAACCAACGCTCATTACCGCAGGATAAATCTGAGTTCCTATCTCGCCTGCAAATCCCTTTACGCTGACCGAAACCTCACTTGCAACAAGCTTAAGTCCGTCTATAATAAACTTAAACAGAGCTGCAAAACCCATACCTGCAAATACGGTCGAGGCATTTGCGCCGCCCTTTTCTCCTGCAAGCAAAACCTCGGAACAGGCAGTACCTTCGGGATAAGGCAAAATTCCGTGTTCCTTTACAATAAGCGCGTTACGGAGCGGAACCATAAAGAATACACCCAAAAGTCCGCCCAAAAGAGCGATAAGTGTGATTTCTAAAATTCCGGGTTTGTCCATCTTACCCTCTGCCGCCCACAAAAAGAGTGCAGGAAGTGTAAAGATTGCACCTGCCGCAAGCGACTCACCTGCAGAGCCTACCGTCTGGACAATATTGCTTTCAAGTATTGAGTTTTTGCGCATAATCACGCGGATAACGCCCATCGCAATAACTGCGGCAGGGATTGATGCAGAAACCGTCATACCTACACGAAGTCCCAGATAAGCATTTGCCGCACCGAATACAACCGCAAGTATTATACCCATAATCATGGATGTAGCGGTTATCTCGGGCGTTACCTTTTCAGCCGGTATATACGGCTTAAAATCGTTTTGTTTATTCATAACTTCTCCATTCTGCCGCAAAATGCGGCTTTAAAATTGTTATAACGGAATGTCGTAAACGCCATTCCATATAATTTTATCATATGTTATACTAAAAATCAATTCCAATCTATTCCATACAATTTTTCAGTATGTTAATCAGCAGATTGTATATCTGCTGCGTCGAGGAAATACTCAGTCTCTCATTCGGGGTATGAACATCCAAAAGCATCGGTCCTATCGCGATACAGTCAAGACCGTCTATCGCGGCAGAGAACATTCCGCACTCCAAGCCTGCGTGTATTGCAACAACCTCGGGCTTGTATCCGAAAGCATCCTCAAACTCCTTTATATACAAGCCTTGCAACTTTGAATTCTCATTAAACTCCCAAGGCGGATAATGCCCAAAGGTTTCGGCATCAACACCGACATATTCCGCAATCGCGGAGAGCTTTTCTTCAAGCGCAGCGAGTGCAGATTTTTTGTTGCTCCTGAGTGTAAAATGGAAAGTAACCTTATCCGTCTCTGTTTTTAAAATACCAAGATTGAGCGAGGTTTCAACCAGATTTTCTATCTCTGCACTCATTGATACAACACCGTTCGGGGCACAAATTAACATAAACATAAGCTTGTCTGTCGCCGCAGTGTCAAGCACTTCATAATCACCCTCACCGCAGACCTCAACTAAAAACCTGAAATCCTTTTCTCTTGCGGCAATTTCTGCTTTTACAGCTTCAAGATATTCTTCAATTTTGGCAGTATTTGCATCCTGCATTACAATCTCTATCCTGCAAAGATTAGGTATTGCATTTCCCTTATCGCCGCCATCTATGCTTATTATCTTAAAGTCGGCAACACTCTTTGCATAATTTAAAACTCTGCCTGCAAGTATATTTGCATTCACTCTGCCGCTGTTTATCTCAATGCCTGAATGACCGCCCAGAAGTCCCAAAAGGGAAATTACAACCTTTGTGCCATGCACGGTCTCTCTTTTTGCCGCAAGCGTCATTTTAAAATCGCTTCCGCCTGCACAAGAGACGGTAAGCTTATCAGGCTCCTCTGCATCAATGTTTATCATTCTTTTTCCCTTTAAAACACTTGCATCAAGCTTTCCTGCGCCTATCATTCCGATTTCCTCATCGGTTGTAAAAACAGCCTCAATGGGCGGATGCGGAATATCATCGCTTTCAAGTATTGACAAAATCATTGCAACCGCAATTCCGTTATCTCCGCCAAGGGTTGTACCCTCTGCGTGCAGAAAGTCGCCCTCAACATAAAGCTTTAAGGCATCCTTTTCAAAGTCAATATTACAATCCTCTGTCTTTTGGCAAACCATATCAAGGTGTCCCTGAAGGATTATCGGCTCTGCATTTTCAAAGCCCGATGTTCCGTCTTTAAATATAATAACATTATTTGCCGCATCACGCAGAGCCTTTAGCGAATGCTTGTCCGCAAAGTCCATGCAATAGCTGCTGATTTTTTCCATATTCCCCGACCCGCGCGGAATACGGCTTATCTCCTCAAAATATTCAAATACTCTTTTGGGTTCAAGTCCCGTCGCTATACTCATTCGTTTATCTCCTCAATGTCACACACATAAAGAACATTATCCACTACTCTGAATTTTACCTCAAAGCCTGCATATTTCATTCCGTAAATCCGTTCAGGTTCATCCTTGTATGACGGTCTCGGGTCACCCGATAAAATTTCAATCAGTGTATTCGCTGTCGTTTGAGGCAATAAACTGTGAAAATTTTCGGGGAAATCCACCGAGAGCGAATAATCCTTAACTTCGCCTGCAAATCCGTCTTTGGCATCTGTATGAGAGTCCACATACGGAAGATACGGCTTTATGTCATAAATCGGGGTATTGTCAACCATATCAACACCTGAGACATACAAAACAGGACCGTATTTTTCGTCATGCTCAATTTTTTCAAGCTTGACGCTTGATAGCCCAATCGGGTTCGGACGGTTCGGCGAACGGGTGGCAAACACACCAACACGCTTGTTTCCGCCGAGTCTCGGTGGTCGCACCGTCGGTGACCAGCCGTCATTCTTCATCTGTGAAAATTCCCATATCAGCCACAGATGCGAAAATCCGTCAAGTCCGCGCAGAGCATCGGGATTTCTGTATTCCTTTTCAAAAATTATCTTTCCCGACAGCTTGTCTACTATTCCGCTCTGCCGCGGAATACCGAACTTATCGGGAAAGTCTGTTCTTATATGTGCAATTATTTTCATTATATTTCTTCTGTTACGCGGTTCTCCGCAAGACGCTCCTCGTCAGTCATTCTGTTAGAGGGCGCATTTGAACGGCTCCACTCTCTTCTGCGGATTTCTGCAAGCTCCTCCTCCTGCTCGGGAGTGTTAGGGAACTGCTCGCTTATCTCGATTAAAGCGTCTCTGTACTTATCGCCCTTTATCTTCATTGCAACAGCCGCGGCTGACGCTCCCAAAAACGCAAGGAAGAATATTACCGCCGCAATCTTCCATACACCCTTTTTTCTTCCGCATACCTTTGCATAATCCAAATACTCTCTGTTCATAAAATCTCCTCCTATATAATTTAAAATATTTACTGTTTATTGTCTCCGCAAAGCCTGATACTTATTTCACCCGAGACAAGAGTTTTTATATCTCCGTCCTCTGTGCGTATCACAAGACCGCCGAGATCATCAATGTCAACCGCCTCGGCAAAATACGGATTTTCACCTAAAATTTTAATTCTTTTCCCGATTACAAGTGATTTTTGTCTGTATTCATCCAAAAAATTTCTATTAGATATCATATCAAAAATTTGATTCATCTCGCGGATAACCTCTGCCGCAAGTCTGTTTCTGTCAACACTTCCGACAGAGCCTGCAATATCGCGTATTTCATCGGGGAAATCCATCTTTCCGCAATTTATGCCGATACCGATTATTATATACTCTATCCTGCCTGTTTTAAAATTATTTACAGACTCGGCAAGTATTCCGCAAATCTTTCTGCCGTTTAAATACAAATCGTTCACCCATTTGATTTTCGGCTGAACCCCTGCCGCTCTTTCGATTGCTCTGCAAACGGCTACCGATGCCGCAGTTGTAATCAATACTGTCTGCTCGGGCGGAAAATCAGCTTTAATCAAAAAGCTCATATAAAGTCCGATTCCCTTTGGCGAATAAAACTGTCTGCCAAGTCTGCCTCTGCCTGCCGTCTGGTAGTCGGCAATAATTACGGAATTTGAATTTACTTTATCTTCCGCAAGGCGTTTTGCCTCTGTGTTGGTCGAATCAAGCGTATCATAGACAATGATATCATATCCGTATGTCTTGCCGAGATGTTCCTTTATTCTGTCTGCATTCATCGCTCCACCAGCCTTACATTTTCATCACCGAGTAAAATTTTAAGCTTATCCTCTCTGCCGTCATTTGTGTTTACCCACATAGCTCTTGGCGCTGCAAGCACCTGCCCTGTGTCCTCATATTTAATGACTACCTCGATATCGCCGTTTGCACCGCGGAGTATCTCCTTTACTCTGTCGAGCGAATTTGCATCAAGCGAATTTACTCTCAGGTAAAGCCGTGAGCGTTTGTGTGCCGCCGTGTCAAGCGTTCTGATATCCTCAAGCCTGATTTTGGGCGGAGCGTCCTCTGCCATATCGAGATTTCCGCTGACGGTAACCTGCATATCCGCCTGCAACAAAGAGTCAAATCTCCTTAATTGCCCGGGGAATATAAGCACCTCAATGCTTCCCGTTAAATCCTCAAGCTCGATATACCTCATCATCTCGCCCTTTTTGGTAAGCTGGTCTCTTGTCTTTGTAATGATGCCCGAAACAGTGACCTTTGAGCCGATATTGAATTTTTGATTATCATTCTCCGAAATTTCAAGCACAGATGCGGAAGATGTCGCCCGAACAGCATTTGCTACGCTGTCGAGCGGATGACCTGATACATACATGCCTATGCAATCCTTTTCCATCGCGAGAATATCACGCTTGGGGAACTCCTCAAAATCGGGGAAGTTATCACCCTGAGGAATACTCTCCGCAAACTCCCCGAACATATCAAGCTGACCCGGCATCACATTTTTATTTCTGTTTACCGCATCGTCTAAAACACGCTCATAAACATTTATGAGAACCGCTCTTTTAAGGCCAAAGCTGTCAAACGCACCGCATTTTATAAGGCTTTCTACAACTTTTTTGTTTACGCGTCTGCCTGCCATTCTGTCACAAAAGTCAATAAATCCGACAAAATCACCGTTCGCCTTACGCTCCGCGGCAATCTCGTCCACAACTGCACCGCCGACATTTTTTACCGCCGCAAGACCAAACCTGATTTTCCCATTATCAACCGAGAATGTTCTGCTGCTCTTGTTTATATCGGGCGGAAGCATTGTAATACCAAGCTTTTTAACAACCGCAATGTATTTGGAAACTTTCGCCGCATTATCAATAAACGAGGTAAGTAATGCCGCAAAAAACTCAACGGGATACTTTGCTTTAAGATACGCTGTCTGGTATGCCACAACTGCGTATGCCGCCGCATGCGACTTGTTAAACGCGTAGGATGCAAAGTCCATCATCTCGTTAAAGATTGCCTCTGCTGTCTTTTCATCAACACCGCGTGCAACCGCTCCGTCCACCTGTTGGTCACCCTCATGTATGCCATATATAAAGTTTTTCTTTTCCTCCGCCATTACATCAGCTTTCTTTTTGGACATTGCACGACGAACCAAATCGGCTCTGCCGAGCGAATATCCGCCAAGCTCACGCACTATCTGCATTACCTGCTCCTGATACACGATACAGCCGTAAGTCACATCAAGTATATGCTCAAGCATCGGATGCTTATATTTTACATTCGACGGATGGTTTTTGTTTGCCACATACATTGGAATGGAATCCATAGGTCCGGGTCGGTAAAGCGAAATTCCCGCTATAACATCCTCGAGCGAATTGGGTTTAAGCTCCTTCATAAACTGCTTCATACCGGCACTCTCAAGCTGGAAAACACCGTCTGTCTCCCCTGCGGATATCATATCATAAACATCCTTATCGTCCATAGAGAGTGCGTCAATATCCACCGATACGCCGTGTTCTCTCTTAATGTGCTCTACCGCATCACGGATAACTGTGAGAGTACGAAGTCCCAGAAAGTCCATCTTCAAAAGTCCGAGTCTCTCTATCGTGGTCATGGTAAACTGTGTTGTAATTACATCATCATTTTTTTGCAAAGGTACATAATTCTGTATACCGCCACTTGTAATAACAACCCCTGCCGCATGAGTTGAGGTATGCCTCGGCAACCCCTCAAGCTCTATTGCAGTATCAATAAGTTTTTTTATCTGTTCGCTTCCGTCGTACAATTCCTTAAGCTTATAGTTGACAACAAGTGCCTTTTTTATCGTCATTTTAAGCTCCATTGGAACCTGCTTTGCAACCTCGTCAACAATTCCGTACGGAATGTTTAAGGCGCGTCCAACATCACGGATTGCAAGTCTTGCCGCCATTGTACCAAAGGTTACAATCTGCGCCACATTGTCCTGCCCGTATTTGCGGTTTACATAGTCAATAACCTCTCCCGTGCGCTCGTAGCAAAAGTCGATATCAATATCGGGCATGCTTACGCGTTCGGGGTTTAGGAAACGCTCAAAAATCAAGCCGTATTTTATCGGGTCAACATTGGTTATGTGCAGACAGTAGGATACAACGCTTCCTGCCGCACTTCCTCTGCCCGGTCCTACCATAATTCCGTTTTGTCTTGCGTAATGTATAAAATCGCGGACAATCAGAAAATAATCGACATAACCCATAAGGTTTATCGTTTTAAGCTCATATTCCATTCGTGCCATAACGGTTCCGTCATCATCGGGATATCTTTCACTCATTCCCTCTTTTACAAGCTGTCTTAAATATTCATACGGGGTAAGTCCGTCAGGCACATCAAACTTGGGAAGGTGAAGCTTGCCAAACTCTATATCAACATTACAGCGGTCGGCTATTTTTTGTGTATTTTCAAGTGCCTCGGGAATATAGGAGAAAAGGGTCTGCATCTCCTCCTCAGATTTTAAGTAAAGCTGGTCGGTGCTCATCTTCATTCTGTCCTCATCATCGACCGTTTTTCCCATCTGAATACACATCAGCACATCCTGAAATTCAGCATCAGATATCCTTGTGTAATGTATGTCATTTGTTGCAACTATATCAAGCTCAAGCTCCCTCGCAAGCTTGATAAGGTCGCGGTTAAGCTTTTTCTGTTCGAGTATACCGTGGTCCTGTATCTCTATAAAATATCTGTCACGACCGAATATATCAATAAATTCAAGTGCACGCCTCTTTGCCTCCTCATAGTTATCGGCAAGCAGCTGTCTTGAAAGTACACCTGCCATACACGCACTCATGGCGATTATTCCCTCGCTGTGCCTTCGCAAAAGCTCCATATCAATTCTCGGTCTGTAATAAAAACCGTCGATAAAGCCTGCCGACACAAGCTTCATCAGGTTATAATAACCCGTGTTGTTCTCTGCAAGCAAAATCAAATGACAGCTCTGAGCATCAAGCTCATGAACCTTATCAAACCTCGTTCTTGCCGCAACATAAACCTCGCAGCCGATTATCGGCTTGATGCCGTTCTGCTTTGCACACTCATAAAAGTCAATAACGCCGTACATATTACCGTGGTCGGTAATAGCCATAGCCGTCTGACCCAATTCCTTTGCTCTCTCTATTAACTTTGGTATTGTACCCTCGCCGTCAAGCAAGCTGTACGCTGTATGCGTATGCAGATGAACAAATGCCATTTGTATCACTCCTCAGACTCTTCGCTGAGCCTTTCCGCCATTGCGATTATCCTTTGAAATCTATGATTTACCCCCGACTTGCCAAGCGGCGGATTTAAAAGTGCGCCAAGCTCAATAAGACTTTTTGATTTGTGCCCAAGTCTCAGTCTTGCCAAATCCTTCAAATCCTCGGGGAGTTCATCTATGCCTACCTTTTCGTCTATCAGCTCTATCGCCTGAACCTGCCGAACCGATGCGTTTATTGTCTTTTCCCAGTTAGCGGTTTCGCTGTTGATAGAACGGTTAAAATCGTTTCTGATTTCTTTTTCAATTTTTATGTTTATAAGCTCCATCTGAGCCTTATACGCCCCGATATATGTGAGAAAATCAGCAATCGTCTCACTGCTTTTTATATAGAGCACATACTTTGATTTGCGGTTTGCAACCTTTGCTTCAAACCCCGAACCTTTAAGCAGCTGCGAAAATTCACGGCTAAGACCCATATACGGTGTTACGATTTCAAGATTATATGTCTTGTTTGGGTCAATTACGGTGCCACCGCCCAAAAATACACCTTTTACAAAGCTTCGGCGGCAGCACTCGTCCGCGACAATTCCCGATGCAATTCTGTATTTAATCATACCCGAGGTAGGGTCTGTAAGTTCAAAATCCTTTAAAATACGGTCAATCTGCATTTTGTCTTTAACAGCCGCCGTATATCTTAAAGAATTGTCAATAATCTCCGTATCAATTCGCGAAAGCTTGCAGAGCAGGTTGAACCTTGCAAAAACATCGGGGTTCTCGGTCGTAAATTTTATCTCATTGCCCGAAAGTCCTCCGCCAAACAACAGCATTCCTGCAAGCTCTGCCGTATCACAACAGCTATTCTCGTTTTGTGCTTTGCACAATTCTTCTTTTGTAAGTACGGAAAATGACTTCAACCGCTCCACCTCCTGCTATCTTTTTTTGGGGGTATAAACCAATACTCCCTCCTCGTTTACATTTTCCCTGCAAACCGAGCTTGCAAGGTCAATTATAGTTTCTGCCAGAACTGTTGCATTGTGACGAATATATTTACCGCCAACAAGTCCGACAAGGTTGCGTTTTATAAGCTTTATACCGCTTTTTGCAAACCTCTCCTCGTCAAATGCAACCTCCTCGGAATTTTCCTCGGTATATCTTGAAATAAGCGGCGTATCCACTCCGCCCGAATTTACAATACAGTAGTCAATCATGTCTTCCCGTGTATTGTCAAGTATCGCCTTTGCATGGTCGAAGGCCGTATAGCCGTCCGTCTCGCCCGGCTGGGTCATAATGTTGTTTATATAGACAACGGGTGCCTTTGCCGCCTTTAGCTCATCCGCAAATCCGGGTGCTGCAAGCGTGGATAAAACACTTGTATAAAGGCTTCCGGGACCGAGAGTTATAATGTCGGCATCATGTATCTTTTCTTTTATATCGGGAAGAAGCTGAACACTTCCGCCGTTTTTTGCCCTGAGCTTTATCCTGCTTATGCGGCTGTCATACTCTGCAACACACCTGCCTATTGCCGACTCACCGACAACCGTCTGTCCGCTCTCTAAAACAGCCACAAGCTCTACATCACAATCGGTGACGGGCAAAACATCGCCCTTTACCTTTAATACATCGCTTACATTCTTGACCGCAGAAACAAAATCGCCGTCAAAAATGCCGTTCATTGCGGCTAAGAAGAGATTGCCGAAGCTTTGCCCCGATAGTCTGCCTGTATCAAATCTGTATTGTAAAAGTCTGTCCATTATCGGCTCTGTCTCCGCAAGAGCTAAAATACAGTTACGGATATCCCCCGGGGGCGGCATCTTAAGTTCATCACGAAGCACACCGCTACCGCCGCCATCATCCGCAACAGTTACAACAGCCGTAATATTCTCGGTATACTCCTTAAGACCTCTCAACATGGTCGAAAGACCCGTTCCTCCTCCGATAGCCAAAACCTTTGGTTTAAATATACTACTTGTCATATAGGTCTCCCCTCAACAAGAAAATTCCTGTTACACACCTTTTTTTATATCTCGGTGTGACACCATTGCATTGTGTCCCTTTGTCTTAACCTCGCTGTAAAGAGCCTCCGCAAGCGTGACACTTCTGTGGTGTCCGCCCGTACAGCCTATCGCAATAACAAGCTGTGACTTGCCCTCTTTTATGTATTGAGGTATCAAAAATTCCGTCATATCAGCGAGCTTTGAAAGAAACTCACCGCTTGCCTCAGAGTTCATTACATAATCCCTTATACAAGCCTCAAGACCCGTATGCTCCTTAAGCTCGGGAACATAAAACGGGTTAGGCAAAAACCTTACATCAAACACAAGGTCAGCATCAAGCGGTATTCCGTACTTAAAACCAAACGACATAATATGTACCGCCATTCCGCCTGCTTCAGCTT
>JAZUCQ010000081.1:0-10475 GCA_045639145.1 Clostridia bacterium
GGGAAGTCCCTTTGTCTCCTTGCCGAAAACAAGAAATATCTCCCTGTCCGCTATCTCTCTGTAATCCACATCGCTGTGAGCCATCGATGCCTTTGTGGTACAAAAGAAGAATTCACCCTCGGGATATGCCGCCCTCACCTCGTCATACGAATTATATTCATAAAGCTCAAGCTCGTCCCAGTAGTCAAGACCTGCACGCCTTACCTGCTTTTCGCTTATATCAAAGCCGAGCGGATGAACAAGATGCAGTGCCGCACCCGTCACCGAGCAGGTTCTTGAAATATTCCCCGTGTTGGACGGGATTTCGGGTTCTACCAATACTATATGTATTTTCATTCAATAATCACCTAAATTTTAATTCCAGAATTTTCTGTCAAGCGAGCGGTAACGAATAGCCTCCGCTATATGCTCCTTTGTTATTCTATCGCTTGCCGCAAGGTCTGCAATGGTGCGTGCAACCTTTAAAATTCGGTTGTGTGCCCTTGCGCTGAGCCCCAGAACCTCAAATGCATTTTTCAGCATCTCCGCTCCGTCGGTATCGAGAGCACAAACCTCGTCAATCATTGCAGAGGTCAAACTGCTGTTTGAATATATGCCCGTCCCCTTGTAGCGTTTAAGCTGAATTTCTCTCGCCGCATCTACTCTGCGTTTTATATCCGCCGACCTCTCGGCACGGCTCTTGCTTCCCAGGGCATCATAGTCAACCGCAGGAACCTCAATATGCAAATCTATTCTGTCAAGGAGCGGTCCGCTCACCTTTGAAAGATAAGATGAAATCTTCTGAGGCGAACAGCTGCAATCATGCTTTTTATCGCCGTAATATCCGCACGGACACGGGTTCATTGACGCTACAAGCATTATGTTGCACGGGTACGAGAATGTTCCGCCTGCACGGGTTATAGTAACTGTGCCGTCTTCAAGCGGCTGCCTCATTACCTCAAGTGCGTCCTTGCGGAACTCGGGAAGCTCGTCTAAAAATAATATCCCGTGATGTGCAAGGCTTATCTCGCCCGGCTTGGGAGTTCCCGCTCCGCCGCCGGTGAGTCCGACCGCCGAAACGGTGTGATGCGGACTTCTGAACGGTCTGCTTGTCACCATCGGAACGCCTTTCGGTATTCTGCCTGCTATGCTGTGAACCTTGGTAACATCAAGTGCCTCGTCAAAGGTCATCGGCGGAAGTATCGAGGGTATTCTCTGTGCAAGCATTGTCTTACCCGAGCCGGGAGGCCCTATCATCAGGATATTATGTCCGCCTGCTGCCGCGATTTCAAGAGCACGCTTTGCACTCTCCTGACCCTTTACATCGGCAAAGTCGGGTATATTCTCCTCCGCTCTGTCAAAGAGCGCCTTTGTGTTAACTGCCGTCGGCTTTATCACATCTTCGCCCGTAAAATGAGCAACCAGAGCCGACATACTCTCTACGCCGTAAACCTCAAGCCCCTCTACCACAGCCGCCTCGCAGGCGTTCTGCTTGGGCAGATACAGCTTCCTTATTCCGCTTTGATAAGCGGTAATCGCCATAGGTAGCGCACCCTTTACACCCCTCAAGCTTCCGTCAAGTGACAGCTCGCCAAAAAAGCAGGTGTCCTTTAAATCAGGAACAAAAAGCTGTTCACTTCCGCAAAGTATACCTATCGCAATAGGCAAATCAAGGCATGCACCCTCCTTTTTGACATCAGCGGGGGCAAGGTTTATCAATATTCTTTTGCCAGGGACGGTAAATCCCGAATTTTTAAGAGCAGAGCGTATTCTCTCCTTTGACTCACGCACGGCGGTATCGGGCATTCCTACAACATCCCAGACGGGAACACCGTTGCTTATGTCCGCCTCGACACCTATACAAAAGCCGTCCATACCGGTAAGTCCTACGCTGTTAATCTTAGCAATCATAGCCTTAAACCATTCCTCTTATTATATTCGTGTTATTCTGTCGGGATAACTTTTCTTTGCAAAATATCCCTCTTTTAAAACCTCTTCAAACAATACCCCGTGTCTTATCGGGATTTGCGGATACCTGACGGTTTTTGCTATCGCCTCGGCGACAAAGTCGGTCGCAAGGTTTGCCGCGTCAATTATGCTCCGTCCCTGAATAATACCGCCCGTAAATACGCTTGTGAATATATCACCCGTACCATGGAATGGTCTGTTTACATATCCGCAGTCTATTTTATAAAAATCCTTACCGTCAAACACCGCCACACACATAGACTGCTCGGTATCCATAACGCTTGTAATCGCACAGGCGGAACAGCCAAGCTGCATGAGCCGCCCGAGCATATCCTTTATAGCCTCGTCCGATATTGCACCCCTCGGGTAATCCGCCCCCGTCAAAATACATGCCTCGGTAAGGTTGGGCGTTATCACATCGGCAATGGAGCAAAGCTGCTTCATTCCGCCGACAAGCTCCCTCATTCTCTCGGAATACACCGTCTTTACATCAAGAAGTGTATTGTCACCCATGACAGGGTCAACAACAATTTTTGCACCCCTTGCCTTTTGCTTTTCCATAAAGTCCCCGGTAATCTCAACCTGCCGCTTCGAGCTCATATATCCGCTGTATACCGCGTCAAACTCAAGTCCAAGTTCCTCCCAATGGCTGATGATTTTAGTCATCTCGTCGGTCAGGTCACACAAGGTGTAATTTTTAAATTCGTATGTGTGGGTCGAAAGCACCGCCGTCGGCAGAGGACAGACCTCAACACCCATTGCGGACATAACAGGTATCGCCTCGGTGAGCGAAACCTTGCCAAACCCCGACATATCCTGAACAACCGCCGCTCTCGGCAGTATTTTTTCTATTTTCTCAAACCCCATATGTCAACAACTCCAATTCGTCCTCCGTCAGCTCTCTTATCTCGCCCTCGGCAAGCGTCTCGTCAAGTGTCAGTCTGTTCATCGCGGTACGCTTTAAATATGTCACGCATCTGCCCGTCTTTTCAAACATTCGCTTGACCTGATGAAACTTCCCCTCGGAGATTATAACCTCTGCCTCGCTCTCATTTTCCGAGCTTTTAAGGATTTTTAAGCTTGCAGGCTTTGCGGTAAAATCGCCTAAATCCATACCCTCGGAAAAAGCTGCTATATGCTCCTCTCCCAAGGGCCCGTCAACCGTAGCAAGGTATGTCTTTGACACATGCTTTGCAGGCGAGAGCAGCTTGTGCGACAGCTCTCCATCGTTGGTGAGAATACACAGTCCGACGGTATCAATATCAAGTCTGCCGACGGGAAACACCTCAAAATGTGCATATTCCTCGCCTAAAAGGTCGGTCACCACGGGTTTGTGTTTATCCCATGTAGCCGAAACATATCCCGACGGCTTGTTCAGCATAATATACACATATTTTTTGTAGATAACGGGTTTACCGCCCCAAAAAACCTCTGCGCGGTTTTCGTCTATCTTAAGCTCGGGAGTAACTTTATCAACGCCCGAAACAGAAACCGCACCCGAACGGATAAGCTTTTTAATCTCGCTTCTTGTGCCGATTCCGCAGTCTCTTAAATATTTATCAAGCCTCATCAGAAGCCCCCTGCTTTCATAATAAAATCTTGTTCGGCATAAACATTTATTAAATCCGTAAACGGAGGTAATCAAATGTCATCATATTCCAAACGCGATATAGTGCTTTATCTGATACTTCCTGCCATCTTGCTGACAGCATTTATTATTCTTCTGTTTGACACCGACAACAGAATAAATCAAAAAAACATAGAGTACATAGAGTCGCTCGGCTGGGAGGTATCGGAAAAGTGTACCGAAATTTCGTATGTCACAATTCCCGAAGACACAGACCCAGAACTCGCCCCCTACAAGGGACGGCGTGCTGTCCTCTATACCTATACCATTTTAAACCATCCCGACTCTGAAACACAATCGGTGCAGATAAATTTGTTTCTTTATAAAAGAAAAATAATTGCCGCCAATATCTCTGTTTTTTCGGCAAACGGCGGTGTCTCACCGCTCCTTAACCGCGAATAATGGCTATACTACTCTACAATATATCATTGTAACACAAAGAGTAAATAATTTCAAATAAATTTTTAAATTTTATGGAACCTTTTTTGATAAGGCGCGTCTAACATATTGTGAGCGTTGAAAAATCACAACAAAAAACATATAAATCAGGAGGATTATCATGAAAAACACATTTAAGAGATTTATCGCAGGAGCATCGGTTGTTGCTGTAATGTCGGCAGGTTCGGTATTCGCAACAGAGGCAACCCCGATAAACGAAGAAGCACCGTCTGCAGGAGTTGTTGAGGAGAACATACCCGTTAATGCTCCCGTAGAGCCTTATGTATCTGTATTTGAGAAGATTGACGGAACTGTTATGCTTCCCGTTCGCGCGGTTGCAGAGCATTTCGGCTACACAGTTGAGTGGATTGAGGAGTCTCAGTCCGTAACACTCACAAAGGGCGCAGTTTATGTTATATTCTCAATAAACGAAAATTCATACGCATTTTCGAGAATGGCTCCGCAGGAGCTTGAGGCAGCACCTGTTCTTGTAAATGACGAGACAACTTATGTTCCCGCAAGCTTGTTCACCGAGCTTCTCGGTCTCAATGCAAGCGAGACAGAGGACGGTATCGTAATTACTCAGCCCAGAATTGTGACCGTTGTATCTATGGACGCAGAGAACAAGACCATTACCGTAATGGACGATTTTTACGGTGAGGTTGTTGCAAACATTACCGATGAGACAGTTATTACTGCAAACGGTGAAGAGGTAATCGGCTTCGCTGTTGGAGAAGGTGCACTTATTGAAATCGAGTATGCAAACTTTATGACAATGAGTATTCCTCCTCAGACAAACGCAGTTTCAATCGAGCTTTTAAACCAGCCCGTTGACGCTGAATAATTGATGAATGATATGAAAAAAGTCGGCTCTGCCGACTTTTTTTGTGCCCATCCTTCTCCCCCAAGATTGGGGGCAGGGGTTGAATATATAAACATCTCTTGACAAAACAACAAAATTTGCAGTATAATATAGTCAATAGACGAATATCGTCGCAGGGTGCGGCGATATTTTTTTAGAAATTTACATTAAGGAGAAAAATTATGAGAGCCGTAGTTACAGTTATGGGACAAGATAAAACAGGAATTATTGCAAAAACAAGCACATTGCTTGCAGACAACCAAATCAATATTCTTGATATTACACAGACAATTATACAAAACATTTTTACGATGGTTATGCTGGTTGACATCGGCACAAACAATGAAATTGCAGACATTGCGGCAAAGCTTGAGACTCTTGGTGCAGAGCTTGGCGTAGAGATACGCATACAGCACGAAGATATATTCAATTCGATGCACAGAATTTAGCCGCAAGCATTAACTGTCGGGAGGATTTGGCACATGATAAATATTAGTACAAACGAAATAATGGAAACCATAAAAATGATACGCGACGAGCATCTTGATATCCGTACTATCACGATGGGAATATCCCTGCTTGATTGTGCGGACGAGGATGCAGACAAGGCGTGTCAAAAAATTTATGATAAGATTACGAAAATGGCTAAAAACCTTGTTTCAACAGGCGAGGCAATCAGCCGCCGTTTAGGAATACCTATCATAAACAAAAGAATTTCCGTTACGCCGATTTCGATTGTTGCAGCTGCAAGCCGCACACACGACTATGTTAAGTTTGCAAAAACACTTGAGCGTGCAGCAAAAGAAACAGGCGTAAACTTTATCGGCGGATATTCCGCTCTTGTATACAAGGGAATGACTAAGGGTGACGAATATTTAATAAATTCTATCCCCGAGGCACTTTGCGAGACTGAGCATGTCTGCTCCTCTGTCGGGGTTGCCACAACCAAGGCAGGCATAAATATGGACGCAGTAAAGCGAATGGGCGAGATTATCGTCGAGACAGCAAACCGTTCTGCGGATAACGACTCGCTCGGTTGTGCAAAGCTTGTTGTATTTGCAAACCCCGTTGAGGATAACCCCTTTATGGCAGGTGCATTCCACGGTGTGGGCGAGGGTGACGGCGTTATAAATGTAGGCATCAGCGGCCCCGGAGTTGTAAAGTGTGCACTTGAACAGGTTAAGGGCTGCGACTTTGGCGTTGTTGCCGAGACAATAAAGCGTACCGCGTTTAAGATTACAAGAATGGGTCAGCTTGTAGCACAAGAGGCATCAAAAGAACTTGGTGTTCCGTTCGGAATAGTTGACCTGTCACTTGCACCTACCCCCGAGGTTGGCGACAGCGTAGCATATATTTTGGAAGAAATGGGACTTGAAAAGTGCGGAACCCACGGCACAACCGCAGCTCTTGCACTGCTAAATGACGCGGTTAAAAAGGGCGGCGTAATGGCATCGAGCTATGTCGGCGGACTCTCGGGTGCGTTTATTCCCGTAAGCGAGGACGCAGGTATGATTGCCGCAGCAGAGATAGGTGCACTTACGCTCGACAAGCTTGAGGCTATGACCTGTGTCTGCTCGGTCGGACTTGATATGATTGCGGTTCCGGGTGATACCCCTGCATCTACCATATCTGCGATAATAGCAGACGAAATGGCAATCGGTATGGTAAACCAAAAGACTACCGCCGTTCGTATAATTCCCGCTATCGGCAAAGATGTGGGCGACAGCGTTGAGTTTGGCGGACTTTTGGGCGAGGCACCGATTATGCCCGTTCATAAGTATTCCAGCGAGGAATTTATCAGCCGCGGCGGCAGAATTCCTGCTCCTATCCATAGTCTTAAAAACTAGACATATAAAACGGGGCGGCAAGTTGCCGCCCCGTTAATAATTTATACTTCATTTTTTAAAAATTCTCTGCTCAGCCTCCATCCTTGCACAAACGCACTGTAACACTCTATTGCTTTCATCTTATCGCAGATTTCGCTGTATTCAACAAACATTTCTTTATCATACTGTCCCATGTCCGCAGTAAACTCAAGCTCGCACGCGTTTTTCTGTGCAGATAGCTCGTTATACTCCTCCTGGTTCTCTAATTTCTCACAAACGGGCGCAATCTCACCCATATATAAATCCTTTAACAATTCATTCGCCATAATGAACCTCCAATTTTTTATGAATTTGTAATAAAAAAGTGCGGGGCCACGCAATGGAGCCTCGCACCGAAAAATGCGTAGCTCCAATTCATGCGACTGAACTTGTTAACCAATTTTATTTTTATAAACAAAAAACACAAAGGCTGACAAAAGGAGCACGCATTTTTACCAAAAGGTAAAAATGTAATACCTTTGTATTGTTTAATTTATATAAATAAAACCTATTCATAAATAAGTTCAGTCGCAGTTATTATAATAACATATATTTTAAACTTTTGCAATAGATTTTATAAAAATTTTTGGAATTATTTGGAAACATATTTCTACAAAATATTACTAAATATTAGTATTGACAAAATTATTGATTGGATATATAATAATTATAGAAAAAGGCAAGACCTCAAACGGTTATGCCGAAGAACTTTGGTTAAATAACCGCCGAAACTTTGACGAGTAGGGCGGTTATTTTACTTTTATTGTAAATGCTATTAAAAAAATAATCATTAGAAATAAAATTCTTAATATGTATTTTATCATAGCAACCACCCCCTTTAAGAGAGTAGCATAACCGCCGGTGTAACCACCGCTAAGAAGTCTTACCTTTGTCGGATTTCCCCGACATGAATAATTATACACTATATTATCATATTTTTCAAGATATACTGAAAATATTACTAAATATTAGTATTGACAAAATTATTGAATAGATATATAATAATTATAGAAAAAGGCAAGACCTCAAACGGTTATGCCCAAAATATTAAGATTTACTAAAAGTAGTCCTAACTATTGGCATGAGTGGGGGCTACTTTACTTTTATCGTAAAAACTATTAAAAACACAATAGTCAGAAATAAAATTCTTAGTATGTATTTTATCATAGTCACCACCTCCTTTCCCAACACAAATGTGGGATAGGGTGGCATAACCGCCCAGCTTTTACACTGTTTTCAGTCTTACCTTTGTCGGATTTTCCCGACAAGGATATTATACACTATTTTGGTGCATTTTTCAATACCTGACACAAAAAATTCGGAAAATGCGTCGATGTAAAATCGGGAGGGCACAGAGACCCTCCCCTACAGCTCTCTGCATTGTAGGGGCGACTCTCCGTGGTCGCCCGCGTGAGACCCCACGCATAAATGATAATGCAATACAAAAAAATCCTGCGAGGTATCTCGCAGGATTTTTAACTTAACCTATACAAAGATTAAACAAGCTCAAGAACTGCCATTTCTGCAGCATCGCCGCGTCTGGGACCCATCTTGATAACTCTGGTGTAACCACCGTTTCTTTCAGCATACTTAGGTGCGATTTCATCAAACAGCTTTGTAACAACATCTCTCTTTGTGATGTAGCTGAGTGCCTGTCTCTTTGTGTGAAGTGTGTTTGACTTACCGAGTGTAACCATCTTGTCAGCAAGCTTCTGTACTTCCTTTGCACGGGTAACGGTAGTTTCAATTCTGCCGTTCTCGAGCAGAGAGGTTGTCAGATTTCTGAGCATTGCTCTTCTCTGGTCGGTCGGTCTGCCAAGCTTTCTCTGGTGTGCCATATTATCACCTCATTCTCTAAAATTCTTAAAATTAACGATTATCAGGTCTCGTCCTTTCAGTCATCGCGCGACAGCGAGAGATCCATAGCCTCAAGCTTCGCGATAACCTCCTCAAGCGACTTGCGTCCAAGATTTCTGACCTTCATCATATCGTTTTCGGATCTTGCGGTAAGATCCTGAACAGTATTGATGCCTGCACGCTTCAAGCAGTTGTAGGAACGAACCGAGAGGTCAAGCTCCTCGATAGTTGTCTCGAGTGCCTTTTCCTTCTTGCTCTCTTCCTTCTCTATCATAATTTCAGCGTTCTTTGCATCGTCTGATAAATCCACAAACAAGCCCATATGCTCGCTTATAATTTTAGCTGCAAGGCTTACAGACTCAGACGGAGTAATGGTACCATCGGTCCATACTTCAAGCGAAAGCTTGTCAAAATCCGTCACATTGCCTACACGGGTATTCTCTACAACATAGTTAACCTTGGTTACAGGTGTGTAGATAGAGTCTGTTGCGATAACTCCGATAACAGGCTGCAAAAGCTGCTTGTTACGCTCTGCCGAAACATAACCTCTGCCCTTATCAAGGGTAATTTCCATAAAGAGTCTTGCATCCTCATTGAGTGTTGCAATGTGTAAATCCTCGTTTATGATTTCAACATCAGAGTCATGCTTAATGTCTCCGGCGCAGATTTCGCCTGCACCCTCATGGTTTATATAAACCGTCTTGGGAGCGTCGGAATGGAGCTTCACAGCTAAATTTTTAATGTTGAGTATAATTTCGGTAACATCTTCCTTTACACCGGGAATAGTAGAAAATTCATGAAGAACACCGTCTATCTTAACCGATGTAGCAGCAACGCCCGGAAGGGAGGAAAGTAACATTCTTCTGAGAGAGTTTCCCAAAGTTGTACCGTAACCTCTCTCCAGAGGCTCAACAACAAACTTGCCGTACTTATTATCTTCGGATGCGTCAACGCATTCAATTTTTGGCTTTTCTATTTCTATCATTGTCAGCCCTCCTATTTAATCAACAAAGCCTGCGCTTTGTCTAAAGCAAACTATTATTTGCTGTACAACTCAACAATCATGTGCTCCTCAACCGGGATATCAATGTCCTCACGCTCTGCGAGTGCGATAACTCTGCCCTCTAAAGTATCCTTGTTCATATCAAGCCACTTAGGAACGAGAACAGTTCCGATATCCTCTTTGAGTGCAGTAAACTTCGCATTGCTGCGGCTCTTTTCTCTTACAGAAATAACATCGCCAACCTTTACAAGGTATGAAGGAATGTTAACCTTCTGACCATTTACTGTAAAGTGTGCGTGAGAAACGAGCTGTCTTGCCTCTCTTCTTGTGTTAGCTAAACCGAGACGATATACAACATTGTCAAGACGAGACTCCAAAATCTGGAGAAGCATCTCACCTGTAATGCCGTCTCTCTTGTTTGCCATCAAATAATATTTATGAAATTGCTTTTCAAGCACGCCGTAAACGAACTTAAGCTTCTGCTTTTCGTTCAACTGCTGACCATATTCAGACTTCTTTCTTCTGTTCTTCTGAGGATCTCTGTTAGAACTCTTGTGAATTCCCATAAAACCGGGGTCAATGCCAAGTGTTCTGCATCTTTTAAGAACAGGCTGCGTATTTTTAGCCATGCTTTTTACCTCCTTTTATAACTTAATCCGTACAAATTACACTCTTCTTCTCTTCGGCGGTCTGCAACCGTTGTGAGGAATAGGTGTAACATCCTTAATCATGTTTACTTCAAGACCTGCAACCTGAAGAGCTCTGATAGCAGCTTCTCTACCTGCGCCAGGGCCTTTTACATAAACTTCAACAGTCTTTAAACCGTGCTCCATAGCAGCTTTTGCTGCTGTTTCAGCTGCTGTCTGAGCAGCGAAT
>JAZUCQ010000082.1:0-9527 GCA_045639145.1 Clostridia bacterium
CATCTGCCAGAACTCTGTCAGCCTTGCCGACAAGCTCTGTGCATACCTGCTCGGAATTATGACATCTTGCCTCTATGCAGGAAAGTCCAAGCCTCTCTGCAGCATTTTGTATAAGCTTGATTTTGTGCTCATGCACATCAAATGCAATAACCCTTCCGCAATCCCCCATAAGCTCTGCTATATGAGTAGTCTTTCCGCCGGGTGCGGCACAAACATCAACTACCGTCTCTCCGCTTTGCGGCGAGAGAACGAGTGCCGCCCTCATGGAATTTATATTCTGGAGTGTGTATAATCCGTCCCTGTACGCTTTTGAATTTCTGACATCTATCGCACCGACTATTTTGAGGCATTGCTCCTCGCTCTGCTCTGCCGAAATCCCTTCCTGCTCTAAAATTTTAACAAGCTCATCAGGCGTTGTTTTAGTAAGATTTACGCGTATCATGGTCGGATGCGGCATCAGGCTGTCTTTAAGGATAGCCTCACACTTTTCCGCTCCGAACTGTGCCGCAAGCTTTTCGGTCAGCCAGAGCGGACACGAATACAAAACCGACATTCTCTCTGTATGTGTTCCCTTAGGTTCAGGAAGACTGTCTGCCTCTCTTGATATGCTTCTTAAAACTCCGTTGACATATCCCCTTGCCGCCTTGTGTGCATACCTTGACGCAAGCTTTACCGCCTCGTTGCACGCGGCTGAGTTTGGAACTCTGTCCATAAACACAATCTGATAAACCGCCGCACGAAGTATCGCCAAAACCCACGGACTGAGCTTTTTAAGCTTGATTTTTGAGTAAGACTGAATAATAAAATCAATATACAGCTTGTTTCTCATACTGCCCATAATAAGCTCGTTTACAAACGCTCTGTCACGGGGCTTACACATGCTTTGGCTGTCGAGTGCCGCCTTATTAAGATATGCTCCGTCTTTTTCTATTCTGCATAGTGCGCCTATTGCCGCCTCTCTGGGATTTGACACCTTAATCTCTCCTGTTCCCGAATACCAATATAAGTCTGAGCAAGCTCAAAACAGAGCTTACTGCCGCCGCAACATATGTGAGTGCCGCGGCTCTGAGCACCTTTGACGCACCCTTAAGCTCGTCATCGGCAAGCATATTCTGTGTTTCCAGCGTTTTAAGAGCACGCCTGCTTGCGTTAAACTCAACCGGCAGAGTTACAAGCTGAAACAGCACCGTTGCCGAGAAAAGAATTATTCCAAGCTCCACCAAAGTATAAGATAAGAACAAACCAACCAAAAGTATAGGCATGGACAGCATGTTGCAGACATTTACCACGGGTACGATAGCGTTGCGAAAGCGTATGGGCGAATATCCCGTTGCATGCTGAATTGCGTGTCCCACCTCATGGGCGGCAACGCCGATAGAGCCGACAGAACGGCTGTTGTAGGTTGCATCGGACAGCCTTACGACATTTGTCTTTGGGTCAAAATGGTCGGTCAGGTTTCCGCCTACATGCTCTATACGGACATTGTAAAGTCCGTTCATATCGAGTATTCTTCTTGCCGCATCTGCACCTGTGTAGCCGAAGCGGTTGTTGATTTCCGAATATTTGCGAAATGTAGAATTTACATTCGCCTGCGCCCACATTGAAAGTATAAGGGCAGGTAAAAGTATAATCCATGTCGGATCATAATAAAATGGGAAAAACATAGTTTTAAAATTCCTTTCTGTTATTTAAGAATTACATTCTCGTCAATAGTATGCCCGTTCAGGTAACTTGCAACCGTCATTCTTTTGCCGCCCTTGAACTGAATTTCATCTACAATTATACATCTTCCGTCACCGCAGGTAACCTCAAGCTTTTTATCGGCAATGCGGATAGCTCCGCACTCTCCCGACCTCTCGCCGGCGACGGTTGCGGAAATTATCTTTAATACCTCGTCATTATACATTGTATAAGCCATTGGATAAGGATTGCATCCTCTGATTTGATTGACGATTTCTTTTGCCGATTTGTTCCAGTCAATACATCCCGTCTCTCTTGAAATCATGGGTGCATAGTTTGACAGTTCATCATTCTGCGTCTCTCTCGGTGCGGTTCCGCTCTCAATGGCGGCAACCGTCTTAGTCAAAAGCTCCGCTCCCATAACCGAGAGCCTGTCGTGCAGCTCACCGTAGGTCTCATTCTCATCGATTTTGGTTACCGACTTGTGTATCATATCACCCGTGTCAAGTCCCTTTTCCATATACATTGTGGTAACGCCCGTTTCCGTCTCGCCGTTTATCACGCACCATTGTATGGGTGCAGCTCCGCGGTAACGCGGAAGAAGAGACGCATGGACATTTATACAGCCGTATCTCGGGAAATTCAAAATATACTCGGGCAGAATTTTGCCGTATGCAACCACCACGATAAGCTCGGGGGAAAGCTCCTCCAAAATCGGCAGAAGTGCATTTTCCTTAAGGCTCTCGGGCTGGTAAACGGGAATATTATTCTCCTGCGCAAACGCCTTGACGGGTGGCGGAACCAGTTTGTGCCCTCTGCCCTTGGGTTTGTCGGGTTGGGTGACCGCTCCGCACACATCGTGACCGCCTTTTATAAGTATTTCAAGACACGGCACCGCAAAATCGGGTGTGCCCATAAAAAGAATTTTCATAAATTAATTTCCAGCTTTCTTAAATTATTATTTCCTTACTTAATTTTACCTCAAATCTATATATTTATCAAGTGTTATTTTATTGTCTTAAATACATCTTGTAAAATTTTTGTTTTTATGATACTATATCAAGGATAACAAAAAAGAGGTGTCACAAATGATAGCAATAATAGATTACGGTGCGGGAAATCTGCGTTCTGTTCAAAAGGCGTTTGAATACATAGGTGCAGATGCCCTCGTTACCTCGGATAAAAACAAAATTCTTTCAGCCGACAGGGTTGTTCTCCCCGGTGTCGGGGCGTTTGGGGATTGTATTTCCGCTCTCAGGAAAGACGGTCTTGACGAATGCATCTTCCGTGTTACCGAAAAGGGTACTCCCTTTTTGGGAATATGTCTCGGTCTCCAGATGTTATTTGAGGAGAGTGAGGAAACTCCGGGCGCAAAGGGTCTTGGAATTTTCAAAGGCAAAAATGTGAAAATCCCGTCAAGTCCCGGACTTAAAATCCCACACATGGGCTGGAATTCTGTCACATTCCCGAAAAGCTCTCCGCTTTTTGAGGGGATAGACGAAAATTCCTTTGTTTACTTTGTTCACTCATATTATATGCAGCCTGAGGACAAATCTATTATCTCGGCTATGTGTGAATATTCCGCATCTCTTCCCGTTGCGCTGAGCCATGAAAACATTCACGCAACACAGTTCCACCCCGAAAAGAGCGGAAAAACAGGTCTTAAAATTCTTGAAAATTTCACAACACTCGGAGGTGACCTTTAATGCATGCAAAGCGTATAATTCCATGCCTTGATGTGAACTGCGGCAGAGTTGTAAAGGGTGTAAACTTTGTCAACCTCCGCGACGCAGGCGACCCCGTAGAGGTCGCAAAGATATACAACGAAGCAGGCGCAGACGAGCTTGTTTTCCTTGACATAACGGCAACTCACGAAGCAAGGGGGACGGTTGTTGACATGGTCCGCAAGGTTGCGGAAACCGTGTTTATCCCGTTCACAGTTGGCGGCGGCATCAGCTGTGTTGAGGACTTTCGCCGTCTTTTAACAGAGGGTGCTGACAAAATCTCGATAAACTCCTCTGCTATCCGCAACCCGAGACTTATCGCAGATGCGGCGGATAAGTTCGGCAGTCAATGCGTTGTTGTTGCGATAGACGCAAAAAGACGAAGCGACAATAGCGGCTGGAATGTCTATGTAAACGGAGGCAGAATTGATACAGGTCTTGACGCTGTTACATGGGCAAGAATTGCGGACAAGCTTGGTGCAGGCGAAATTCTGCTTACCTCTATGGATTGCGACGGAACGAAGGCAGGCTATGACCTTGAGCTTACACGGACAATCTCTCAGGCTGTGTCCATTCCCGTAATCGCGTCGGGCGGTGCAGGTACGATGGAGCATTTTAAAGAGGCGTTGACCGACGGCGCGGCAGACGCGGCACTTGCGGCATCGCTCTTCCACTTCAGGGAAATCGAGATTTCCGATTTGAAGAATTACCTCAAAGCCGAGGGTGTTTCCGTAAGGGTGTGATTGTATGAACAAAACAGCTATGCTATGCGCTCTGGCGGCAGGCTCGCTCTGGGGTTGCATGGGATTTTTTACAAGAACCCTCTCGGCAGAGTTCGGGTTCGTCTCGCCGCAGATAACTTCTCTGCGGCTTATTGTTGCCGCGATTTCTTTTATATTCGCCGCTCTTATATTCGACAGAAGCAGATTTCGCGTAAAGCCGCGTGACCTCATTCTGCTTTGTGCAATGGGTGTCAGCGGTGTAATGATGACCTCGCTTACATACTTTTTATCAATGACGCATTCGTCAATGGCAGTTGCGGCAATACTTATGTATACCGCCCCTGCAATGGTAATTGCGGCATCACGGGTTCTCTTTAAAGAAAAGATAACCAAGCGGAAGCTTGCCGCACTTATTCTTGCATTTGCAGGCTGCTGCTTTGTGTCGGGCATAATGAACGGAAATTTAAGCCTTACGCCCATGGGTATTATTTTAGGACTTCTGTCGGGCGTGTTCTACGGCTCGTACAGCATCTTCGGCACATATGCACTGAGACGACATAATTCCAAAACGATTACGCTTTGGGCATTTATCTTTGCGGCGGCATCATCACTTTTTGTTATTGATATTCCTGATGCGGTGTCAAAGATGACAGCGAGCCAAAATGTTTTAAAAATGGCGGTTCTCATAATCAGCATGGGGGTTATGACAGGCTTTTTGCCTTATCTTTTATATACCAAGGCACTTGAGAGGGCCGAGGCATCAAAGGCTATTATAGTTGCATCTGTCGAACCGCTTGTCGCCGCACTTATCGGGTTTTTGCTGTATAACGAGGTCCTGACGGTCTATTCCTCAATAGGGATTGTTTTGATTATTATATCGGTTGTATTGACAACATAAGTTACAAAAAGAGCTGCCGAGGGGCAGCTCTTTTTATATCTTCTTAACCCGGAAGCTGCTCGGAGAGAACAACCTCGACAGAAGTGGTAAGTCCCGTTGCATACTTATACACCTGCATTTTAAGAGTATCTCCGGGGCTGTATTTTTCCTTGACCTTGTTAAGCTCTTCGCTTGTAGTCACCTTTTCGCCCTGAACCTCTGTGATAATGTCTCCCTGCTGGAAGCCTGCCGCCTTTGCGTTCTCACTTGTAATCTCCATTACCTGAACGCCCTGAGGCCATGAATATGACTGTGCCATATACTCTGTTACATCACGGGTTGCAATACCTATAACAGGTCTGCCCTTAACATATCCGTGTTCCAAAAGGTCTGCAATTATCGGCTTTGCCTCAGAGCTTGGAATTGCAAATCCCATACTCTCAACTCCCGAATATGCAACCTTTACAGAGTTGATACCGATTACCTCGCCACGGGTGTTAATCAGCGCACCGCCCGAGTTACCCGAGTTTATAGCCGCGTCTGTCTGGATAAGATTCATTGTTCTGTTGTCAACGGTTATACTTCTGTTCATACCGCTGACAATACCCTCGGTTACACTGCCGAAGAACTCAAGTCCCATGGGGTTACCGATCGCGACAACTCTTTCGCCTACCTCAAGCTCATTTGAGTCACCCATAGCCGCAACTGTAAGCTCCTCTGTCGGCTCGATTTTGATAACCGCAAGGTCTGTCTGAGAATCCTTACCTACAAGCTTTGCATCATACTCTGTTCCTGTATTGAGCAAAACTCTGACGCTTGTCGCGCCGTCTACAACATGGTTATTTGTAACGATATATCCGTCAGCGCTCAGGATAATTCCCGAACCCTCTGACTGTGACTGTGTGCTTGTTCCGAAAATGCTTATCTGGCCCTGAACCGTGCTGGTTATGCCGACAACGGCAGGTCCGACTTTTTTCGCAATCTCGGTTGTGGGAAGCTCGCCCTGAGTATTGGCAGTTGTAACTGCACCCTCTGTTGAAGCCTCACCGTTCATAACCTCCACAAGCTCCTGCTTTGATGCAACCGTCTTGCCGCGGCTTCCGAAGCTGTGACCGAGAGAAAAAGCTCCGCCGAGTATTGCAAGGTTTAAAACTGCAACCGCAACTGCCGCCGCAATAAACCGTCTTCCGTTGTTATCTTTTTTATGAATATTTTCGGTAAAACCGATTTTGTGCGGAATATATGTCTTATCTTCGCTCGCCTTATCTTCGTATCCGCCAAGGTCAATGCGAACATCTTCTTCCTCAACCTCTGTATCAAACATACTTACTTGATTTTCTGCATGAGGATTTTCTTCGATTGGAAATTCGTTATCTGTTATTCCTCTGTTTTCATTGAAATCATTCATAACTGTCTGTTCCTTTCTTTAAACTTTCATACCTGCATTATATATAACAAAAATTAATAATCTATGAATATTCTGTAAAAACCTTTTAAATTCTGTTTCTTTGCTCTTTTGCTCTGCCACGGCTTAAACGGAAAACAAACTCCGTCCACTCATCGGGGACGCTGTTTACCTTTATATCCTTCCCGTGAGCATTTAGGATATTCTTTACAAGGTAAAGTCCTATTCCCGTTCCCTCGCGATTCTCGCTCCTTGACTTATCCGTCTTGTAAAAACGGTTGAATATCAACGCCTGCTGCTCGGGCGCAATTCCCTTGCCTGTATTTTTAACGGAAATCTCTACCTCTTTTTGCCGTACAGAAACCGAGATAACAACTTCTCCGCCGTCATTTGTAAACTTTATCGCGTTGTCCAAAAGATTTGTCAGAACTCTCGTTATACTGTCGCGGTCAGCATAAACATAACAACTCTCTGCCTCCAGATTAAGCTCTATATTGATGTTACGGCTCTCTATCTTCTGTTCAAGTCCGATAATCGTCACACGCAAAAGCTCGTTTATATCAAAGCTTGTCATGTTAAGGCTCAATTTATCCGACTGAAGTCTTGTAATATCAAGGAAGGTATTTACAAGTCTTGACAGCCTTGATATCTCGTCATGGACAATTTTAAGATAATCCTTTTGTTTTTCGGGCGGTATTGTATCATCAAGCATTCCTGCAACAAATCCGCCGATTGTTGTCATGGGCGTACGAAGCTCATGCGACACATCCGATACAAACGCATTTTTAATCTCTTCTGACTTTTCAAGCTCTGCCGCCATGTTGTTAAACGCCTCAGCAAGCTCTGCAATCTCGGCTATGCCTGACTTTTCTGCTGACTTGTCAACTCTTGCCGAGAAGTTACCCTTTGCAAACTCCCGTGTTGTCTCGCGCATATTTTTCATAGGCTCCGAAAAGCCTTTGGCAAGCAGATATGAAAGCACTGCGGAGCTGAACGCAATTATCAGCATTGAGACCAGCATAATCTGAAACATATCGTATCTCATGCGCTGATGCTCGGGGATAGGACGGCTTACAGAAACCGCACCGAGCACATCGCCACTCTCGGTCTGTATCGGGATTTGAAGCGTGAACATTGTATCTCCGAACAATCTGCCCATTGTTCCTATCATGGTATTTTTTTTACCGTTTAAAACTGTCTTTGTGTAATCCTCGTCAATAAAGAGGGGCGGACTTTCGAGCAGGTCGCTGTTTCTGCTGCAGGATATTACTCTTCCCTTTTTGTCTACTATAAATATATAACTGCCCGTAACCTTGGAAAATCCGTCAAGCATATTTCCAAGTCCGTCAATCGCGACATTACTTCTTATCATATTTACAATCGCATCTGCGTTTTTGCCGAGGTATTCCTCACTCTGCCGCGAAAAATAATCCGTGAACATTACCATCTGGGTAGAACCCATTACAATAATGCAAACGAGCATCGAAATAATATTTATACTCAGGATTTTGGAAAACATGGTTCGTTTTGCCACCTGTATACACTCCCGTTCTTTTACACAACCTCAAACTTGTAGCCGACACCCCATACGGTTTTGAGCTGCCAGTTTTTGTTCTCGCTCTCTATCTTTTCCCTGACACGCTTTATATGAACATCATCCGTTCTGGAATCACCGAAAAATTCGTAACCCCAGATTTCGTCAAGAAGCTGGTCTCTTGTAAACACCTTGTTTTTGTTTTTTGCAAGGAAATACAAAAGCTCAAACTCCTTGGGAGGCATCTCTATCTTTTTATCATCAAGATAAATCTCATATGCCTCATAGCCTATGCGTAGTCCGTCAAACACAAGCTCCTCTTCCTGCGTCTCTGCCGCGCCGCGGATTTCACTCCTCCTCAGCACCGCTTTAACCCTTGCCACAAGCTCTTTGGGTTCAAACGGCTTTACTATATAATCATCTGCTCCAAGTTCAAGTCCGAGCACCTTATCAAAAGTTTCACCCTTGGCGGTTATCATAATAATAGGCACATCACTTGCCGCTCTTATTTCGCGGCAAACCTGCCAGCCGTCCTTGCCGGGAAGCATAATATCCAGCAAAATCAAATCAGGCGACTCAGTTTTAAACATATCAACCGCTTGTCTGCCGTTGCCTGCAATAACAGTATTGTAGCCTTCCTTTTCAAGATACAAGCGTATCAACTCGCAAATATTCGCCTCGTCATCGACTATTAAAATTTTACTTTTTTCATCCACTTTTATCACCTACTTTTGAGTTTATCATAAGTTATACAGTAATTATACTATTAAAGCAGTTATAAATCAACGAATTTTTTGTGAACTTAATATGAATAAATCCCGATGCCTGAAATATAATAATCTATGGGCAATGATGCATTAAAAGCAACGAAAGGATGATTTTATGAATACACACAGGCAGACAGATATCCGTGCAAAACGCAGAGAGGAGCTTCTCTCAGATATAAGTGCAGCGAAGGCAAGCATTGATATCGCACACCAAAACTTCAACCGCGTCTGCCGTCCTGACGAGGTTGATGTATATATCTATCAGCTGCGCTGTGCGGAGGCACATTACGGTTCGCTTATAAAAAAGCTTAAGAAGCTGTAAGCATTTAAAAATAAATTAATTGTTAATTTTTTCTTTTATTGGTTGATAAAGACGGTTTGTTGTTGTATACTTACAATATCAGATTTTTAGGAGGAATTACATTGAACCCACATTCTAAAGACAAAACCGAGCTTTTACGCGAGCTTGGCAGCGACGCGTCAAACGGTCTTTCGTCAAAGGCTGCGGCAGATGCCCTCGTACACTACGGCAAAAACCGCCTTGCCGAGAAAAAGAAGAAAACACTCCTGCAGAAGTTTTTTGAGCAATTCTGCGATGTTATGATTATCATACTTATCGCGGCGGCTGTTGTTTCTTTCGGTATTGCAATTTATGAAGGCAACCCCAAAGAATTTTTTGAGCCTGCGTTAATTCTGCTCATTGTTATATTAAACGCCGTAATCGGTGTTCTGCAGGAAAGTAAAGCAGAAAAAGCACTTGAGGCTCTTCAGAACATGTCCGCCCCTCACGCAAAGGTTATAAGAGACGGCAAAGAAAC
>JAZUCQ010000083.1:0-1918 GCA_045639145.1 Clostridia bacterium
ACACCTTTTGATAAAATGGACTTGTGTATTGCAGATGATGAGGAAAGTCGGGATATGTATGATACTTGCGTAGAATATCTTGCAGATTGCGGATACAGTCGGTATGAGGTTTCAAATTTTGCAAAAGAAGGATTTGAAAGCCGTCACAACAGCAAGTATTGGCAATGCGAGGATTTTGCAGGCTTTGGTGCAGGTGCATATTCGTGTATTAAAGGTGAGCGATATTCAAATATCTCGGATGTGAGTGAATATATACAAAGAGCAGAAAACGGACAGAATATTATCGCTGACCGTATTGCGGCAGATAAAGATGATTTGATGAGCGAATTTGTTTTCCTGGGATTGAGGATGGACAAAGGAATAGATACAGCGGAGTTTGCTAAGCGGTTTTCGGTTGATATGGGACAGGTTTTCGGCGATATTATTGATAAGAATTTAAACAGAGGTACAATGACAAGGTTGGGCGATATATTGAAAATTGCACCTGATTTTGTTTATGTAAGCAATACAATTTTATCAGATTTTGTATAGAAAGGCAGTGTTATAAATGGCGGATATATTAACAAAGGCAATAACCAAAGACGGTTTTTTGAAGATAAGTGCGGTGGTTTCAACCGAGACAGCAGAACAAGCGAGGAAATTCCACAACACATCACCTGTTGCAACTGCGGCACTTGGCAGACTTTTGTCAGCAGGACTTTTGATGGGAAGTGAGCTGAAAGAGGAAAATTCAAAGCTTACGCTTCAGATGAAGGGTGACGGTCCTCTCAGAAATGTACTTGTCGCGGCAAATTCAAAGGGCGAGGTCAAGGGTTATGTGGAAAATCCGACTGTAGACATTCCGCTTAAGCCAAACGGAAAGCTTGATGTAGGCGGAGCGATAGGCAAAGGAACTCTTTGTATCATAAAGGATTTGTGTCTTAAGGAGCCGTACATTGGTCAGGTGGCAATTCAGACAGGCGAGATAGGTGATGACCTTGCCTATTATTTTATGCAGTCAGAACAGGTTCCGAGTGTTGTTGCTCTCGGTGTCCTTGTTGACCGTGATTACAGCGTAAAATGTTCGGGCGGATTTATTATACAGGTTATGCCCGAATGTGATGATGAGACGCTAACAAGGCTTGAAAACAGCATAGGCGGACTTATGAGTGTGACCGAGATGCTCACAGGCGGAATGGACGGTACTGAGATTATAAAATATGTTATGCTTGGCTTTGATGTAGATATATTGGAAAGCCGCGAGGTAGGTTATGTTTGTGATTGCAGCAGGGACAGAATGGAGAGGGCGATAATATCTCTCGGTAAAAAGGAAATCGAAGATATTATCAAGGAACAGGGCGAAGCGGAAATTGTTTGCAGCTTTTGTAATACCGCCTATAAATTCGATTCAAATGACCTAGAAGAAATGAAAAATTGTGCTCGAGAAATACCAGCAAGAAATGAGTAATTTGCCAAATAAAAGAGTATTTGCGAGAAAATAAGGTGATATATTGCAATAAATGAGAATAATCGGATATAAGCACCTTGACTTTTTTGCGTTATGGGAGTATAATATTTTTTGTTGTCGCCCCGATGGGGCGTGAGAGTGAGGGCGCTTAGCTCAGCTGGGAGAGCATCTGCCTTACAAGCAGAGGGTCATAGGTTCGAGCCCTATAGCGACCACCATGTTTTACGGCCCGGTAGTTCAGTTGGTTAGAACGCTAGCCTGTCACGCTAGAGGTCGACGGTTCGAGCCCGTTCCGGGTCGCCATTTTTTTATATAAACAAAAATAAGCCTCGATAGCTCAGTTGGTAGAGCAGGGGACTGAAAATCCCCGTGTCGGTGGTTCGATTCCGCCCGGAGGCACCAATTTCTTTCAAAAAAGAAATTGATATGCGGGAGTGGCTCAGTGGTAGAGCGTCACCTTGCCAAGGTGAA
>JAZUCQ010000084.1:0-27286 GCA_045639145.1 Clostridia bacterium
AATTATCAGGGGGCATTTGATGAGATACTTCAAAAATATACAAAAAGATATTCACTTGACAGAATAAAAACCACCGATTTAGGTTCGCTGTTTGAGGTATGCTACAAGGTAACAATGGAAAACGGAGCAGACGAACAGGAATTTTTAAACGAGCTTCGGTGCAGAAACGGAAATTTGAGCATTATCCTGTCAGTACCGCCGAGGATAATAAAATAGAAAGGGGATTTTTATGATTAAAATAATGTCAATGCTTTTGGGAATATTGTCGATTTCAAATCTTACAATGACAGGCTGCTCGCCCAATACAAATGAGGCGTGGAAAAGTAATGTAGGTGAAATTAATTTAACAAGTATGACAGTAAAGGGTGAAGGCGTTTCTGTTTCGGATAATGTAATAACAATAACCGACGGCGGTGACTTTACTGTAACAGGTACACTGGCTGACGGTATGATTTATGTAAATGCAGAGGAGAAGGTAAAGCTTCGTCTCTCGGGTGCAAGCATCACAAATGCTGACGGCCCTGCGATATTCTTTGATAATACCGAAAAGGCACTTATAACAATAACCGAGAATACCGAGAATTATCTCACCGACGGTGCCGAGTATACAACGGAAGAGGCTGACGCGGCACTCTTCTCAAACGATGATATTGAGATTAAGGGTAATGGCAAGCTGACGGTTACGGGTAATTTTAAGCATGGTATTGCAGGCGATGATGATGTTTCGATTGAAAACGGAAACATAGTTATCTCTGCCTATGAGCACGGAATAAAGGTCAATGACACCCTTAAGATTTTGGACGGAGCAATCAGCATTACAACCGAGACGGGCAAGGGTATGAAGGCAGAGCTTGAAGTAATTATTGACGGCGGAGACATTGACATAGACAGCTGTGACGAAGGAATTGAGAGTAAAGGAACGCTTGTGATAAACGGCGGAGATATAAGCATAGCAACCGAAGAAGACGGACTGAATACGGGTAATTCCGATACAACAACAGAGACAGCCGAGAATACTGAGACAGCACAGATGCCTGAGGGTATGGAGAGACCAACACCTCCTGAGATGCCCGAGGGTATGGACGGACAGACACCGCCCGATATGCCTGAGGGAATGGGCGGACCGACACCTTCTGAGATGCCCGAGGGAATGAACGGACAGACACCTTCCAAGAGACCCGAGGAAATGAATGGACAGACACCCCCTCAGGGAGGTAACGGCAGATTTGGCGGCGGCCGCGGCGGAATGCAGGGTGGCGGCTTCGGATATGTTGACGAAGAGACAGCGGCGGCTCATGCAATTACGATAAGTGGAGGAAAGCTGTATATAAATGCACTCTGTGACGGAATTGACTCAAACGGTAATCTTACAATTACAGGCGGAGAGGTTATAATTGACGGACCTGCAAACAGCGGTAACGGTTCGCTTGATTGTCAGGGAACAATGACAATAAGCGGCGGCACCGTAATTGCGACATCAAGTGCAGGTATGATTCAGCTTCCGAGAGGTGACGGAAATCAGAATACCATACAGATGATATTTGCGGAGGAGCAGGCGGCAGGAACGGCTGTCTCTGTCAGCACGGCAGACGGAAAAGAGCTTATGAGTGTTACTCCGTCCAATCAGTACAGAGCACTTATATATTCGTCAGATGAAATAAAGAGCGGAGACGAATATGTTGTTTATTTAAACGGAGCGGAATATGAGCGATTGACAGCAGTCGAGGGAACAACCGTGTCAGGGCAGATGGGCGGAATGTTCGGCGGCGGCAGAGGCGGAATGGGCGGCAGAGGCGGTATGAACCGTTGAGATTTATCTCTGAACAGCTCGGAATGAATGTCGGACGGGATGAGGCGGCAAAGCTTGCCACGGTGGATGCTCCGTAGAAACAGAGGGGAGGCGGATTTATGCGTTTGCTAATCGTTGAGGACGAAAAGGATTTAAACAGAGTAATATCCAAGCGACTCGAGTCGGAGGGATATACGGTTGACCGTTGCTTTGACGGTGAGGAGGCGCTCTGCTATATAGAAGCAGGCGAATTTGATGCAATTATCATGGATATAATGATGCCAAAAAAATCGGGACTTGAGGTATTGCGGCACATTCGCTCGTGCGGAAACAATACGCCTGTTTTACTGCTTACCGCAAGAGACGGAATTGATGACAGAGTTGAGGGACTTGACGCAGGAGCGGAGGATTACATGGTAAAGCCGTTTGCGTTTGAGGAGCTTCTTGCCCGTATACGGGTTATGATGCGAAAGACCTCGGGCAATTCTACAAACACATTTTTGGCAGGAGATTTGGTTCTTGATATCAATACCCATATCGTAACCAGAGCAGGAGAGGAAATTATCCTGTCCGCAAAGGAGTATGACATTCTTGAATACATGATGCGAAACAAGGGAATAGTGCTCTCGCGTGAGAAGATTGAAAACCATGTCTGGAACTTTGACTACTGCGGAGGTACAAATGTGGTTGATGTTTATATAAGGTATCTGAGAAAAAAGATAGACGAAAATTACGACAGCAAGCTTATTCATACAATAAGAGGCAAGGGCTATGTGCTCAGAGAGGAGCAGTCTGCTTAAAAAGGGGTTATGATTGCATATGAAGAAGCTATCTATTAAGCTTAGAATTACATTGTGGTATACGCTGGCAATGCTGATTGTATCATTGGTGGCTTTTGTCGCGATGAATTCATTAAGTCAGAATATAATAAAAAGGGAGCTTAGCAATCGGGTTGTTGAAATCGTAGAGGAGGTTTCCCGCCAGATATCAGGTCCCGACGGACGGTTCAGACCTATGCCCGGTATACGGTTTTACGGGCGTGGTGTTCATATGGCACTCTATGATAGTGAAGGCAACCTGATAGACGGACGAATTCCGTATGATAATTCAGTTGATTTTGAGGCAGACGAATTGAGAGAAAAAGACTATGACGGAGACAAGTATTTTGAGTATGACAAAGAAATAAAGCTGCGTGACGGAACATCGCTCTGGCTCAAGGGAATTATATCTGTTGCAGCCGAGGATTATGCGGTAAGGTCAGCTCAGGTAATCAACGCGGTATTGATGCTTATTCTTATACTTACCGCGGCAGTAGGCGGATATTTTATAATCAGCCGTGCCTTTGTGCCTGTAAATAAAATTGCGGCGGCGGCAAAGGAAATAAGCGAAAGCCGCGATTTGTCAAGGAGAATAGAGATAGGCGACAGCAAGGACGAAATTTCTTCACTTGCAAACATATTTGACGATATGCTTGACAAGATAGAACAATCGTTTGAAAAAGAAAAGCAGTTTACCTCGGATGCATCGCATGAGCTTAGAACACCCGTTGCAGTAATTATGTCAGAGTGCGAATATATGGAGGAATGTGCAAATTCGCCCGAGGAATTCAAGGAGTCTGCCGCATCTGTAAAACGGCAGGCTGATAAGATGTCAAAGCTTATATCCGAGCTTTTGATGATTTCGCGAATGGACAAAAATACATTAAAGCTGAGCTTTGAGGATACAGATGTAAGCGAGCTGTTATCATTTGTGTGTGATGAACAGCAGGAAATTCAGGGCGGAAGCATTACGCTCATACGGGATATACAGCCTGATATTATAGTAGAGACGGACAGAATGCTCCTTGCAAGGGTGTTTATAAACCTTATATCAAACGCGTATCAGTATAGCAAGGAGGAGGGAGAAATAACGGTTTCTCTCGCCCGATTGGGCGGAGAGGTAATCTTGTCCGTAACGGATAAAGGAATAGGAATAGCGGAGGAAAATGTCGGTAAAATCTGGGAGAGATTTTATCAGGCAGAGCCGTCAAGAACCGCAAACGAAAACGGAAGCATGGGACTTGGACTGTCTATGGTAAAGCAGATTGCCGATGTCCTCGGCGGAGATGTGTCGGTCGAGAGTAAGTTTGGTGTCGGCAGTAAATTTGTTTTCAGATTGCCGATTTTTAAATTATAGTTTATAACATATAAAAAATGGTCCGAAAGGACCATTTTTCTATCTTTTAGGAAATTACTGCTTTTAAGTTGTAATTTCCTAAATTACAAACAAAGTGTACCTTAATCCCCCAAGATTGGGGGCAGGGGGTTGAGGTGTTTAATCAAACACTTTTTTATTCTTCAATTTGTGATGTGCAATGAGGGCAACGGGTTGCCTTTATGCTGATTTCGGTACAGCAGTAAGGACATTCCTTGGTTGTAACCTCTTCAACCTTTTCTTCTTCTTTTCTGCGGAGAGTTGAAAGCTTGTTAAGTCCCTTTATCATAACAAAGATTACAAATGCCATTATAATAAAGTTTATAACCTCTGTGACAAACAAGCCGTACTTGAGGCTGATACCCCAGAAGTCAACCGAAAGGTTGTCAAAATTCTGTTTTGCAAACAGACCGATTATCGGTGAGATTACATTTGTAACAAGTGATGTGATTATCTTCTGGAAAGCACCGCCTATAATAACGCCGACAGCCAAATCGATTACATTGCCGCGCATTGCAAATTCTTTGAATTCTTTTAAAAATTTTCTCATAAAAATTCTCCTTATGTATATAAATATTTATTTTTTCAAAACAAAAAATATCAGCACGCTCATCTTAGATGCCTCGTCAAAGCTTCGGTCATCAAAACAGCCGACAAGGGTCAGTCCTGCGCGCTCTGCCGTCTCGCAGATTTCGGATACTGAATAGGCACGCTCCTCCTGATACTCCTCAAAACGGCTGTAGAGACCGCTGTCCTCGCGTTTAAAGAAATCAAGATTAAAGCTGCATATCCGCTCGTCCTCGTCATAGGAGCTGCTCCAGACGCAGTAGGTATCATCTTCGTCATAGACAAATGTGTTCTCGCCGAGTATGTTTTTGAGCTTATACTCTGAATTTATATCAAATATAAATATTCCGTCGGGATTGAGATAGTTTTTGATAAGCAAAAACAACTGTAAAAGCTCACCGTCTTGCGTAAGGTAATTTACACCGTCGAGTGCGCATACCGCGGCATCTACCGTGCCGTAAAGCTCAAACTCGGTCATATCCTGGTTTAAGAACAAAATATCAAGACTTTTGTCTCTTGCCTTGTCTGCTGCAATGCCGAGCATCTCTTCCGACAGGTCAACACCTATCATATCGTAGCCAAGCTGTGCCATAGGAAGAGTTATGTTTCCCGTTCCGCAGGCAAGGTCAAGCACAAGAGAGGGGTTTAAATTATATTTGTCAAATATTTTAAGATAATATCTGATAAACGAGTTATAGTCTATATCCTGAAGCTTGTCATAAATTTCCGCAAAATCATTATACATAGATATCTTCCTTTATAAAATTAAAATCAAAAATTTTATTGAATAATTGCCCATGCCCATACTGCAGCCAAGCCCTGCAGCAATGCGAAAATTTTTGATTTTGTTATATCTTTTCAATCGGGGCATATGCCGCAAGCAGATTTTTCTCTCCGACCTCAAAGCTTATCTTAAGCAAAATATCCTTGCCCATGCTCTGAGCCGAAAGAATTGTACCGACACCAAATTTGCGGTGTTTAACCTTGTCGCCAACATTAAAGTCAAGTACGGGCGCTTCGGCTTTTGCAGGTGCAGACGGCTTGTCAAGCAACGCACTCTTCATGCCGCTGCTGCTTGTGCGCATGTAGGCTATATCGTCGGTGTATTTTGGTGCGGCTGCCTTTTCGGAAGTTTGCTCTGCAAGGCTTTCGGGTATCTCCGCCAAAAATCTTGACGGCGGATTGTATGCGGTTCTGCCAAACAGCGTTCTTGTCTTTGCGCGTGTGATAAACAGCTTTTGCTTTGCGCGCGTAATGCCGACATAGCAAAGACGGCGTTCCTCCTCAATTTCGGACTCGTCACCGAAGGAGCGGGTGCTCGGGAAAATTCCCTCCTCTGCACCGATTAAGAACACATTCGGAAATTCCAGACCCTTTGCACTGTGCAGGGTCATAAGAGTAACCGTGTCCTGTGCCTCGTCATAGTTATCTATATCGGATATAAGCGAGATATTTTCAAGAAGTCCGTCAAGACCGAGAGCCGCGTCCTCTTTTACAGCCTCTTGTACCATCGAGATAAACTCCTCTAAGTTTTCAAGTCTTGTCTCGTTTTCGACTGTTTTTTCCGCCTTTAATGCGGCAATCATGCCTGCCCGTTCCATAACGGTTTTGCAGAACAGTTCAAGACCCATCTCCTCGTCAAGCTCTTTTCTCAAATTTTCGATAAGCTCCGAAAATTCCTTAAGCTTTACTGCCGCCTTGGAGGGGATTTCCTCGTATCTGTCCGCCTCTCGGCAAACTGCAAAGATACTGATGCCGTTTGCACTTGCCGCGTCTGCCGCCTTTTCAACGGTTGCCGCACCGATACCGCGTTTTGGCTCGTTGATAACACGCTGCAGAGCAACATCATCATCAAAGTTCCAAATAAGTCTCAAATATGATGTGATATCCTTGATTTCCTTTCGGTCATAGAACCTCAGACCGCCAAGCACGCGGTAAGGAATTGCAGAGCGGAGGAGTCTGTCCTCGACTATACGCGACATTGCGTTCATGCGGTAGAGAATTACCGTGTCTGAAAAGCTGCCGCCGATTTCTTCGATTTTCTCTGCGATAAACTGTGCCTCTGAATGTTCGTTAAGTGCCGTGAAAATCTGCACCTTGTCGCCCGAACCGTTTGAGGTCCAGAGCTGTTTGCCTTTTCTGCCTGCATTGTTTGAAATCACATTGTTTGCGGCATCGAGTATATTCTGGGTGGAACGGTAGTTTTCTTCAAGCTTTATCGTTATGCAGTTTTTAAATTCCTTTTCAAACTCAAGTATATTGCGGATATCCGCACCCCTGAACTTGTAAATACTCTGGTCGTCGTCACCTACCACACACAGATTGTGGTGTGCCGCCGCAAGCAGACTTACAAGCCTATATTGAGCGTGGTTTGTGTCCTGATACTCGTCAACTAAGATATATCTGAATTTATTTTGGTAATAGTCGAGAACCTCGGGACATTCCTCGAAAAGCTCCACAGTCTTTACAATTAAATCATCAAAGTCAAGGGCGTTGTTGCTCTTGAGCTTTCTCTGATAGAGTGTATAGATGTCGGCAACCTTGGAGAGGTAAAAATCACTCCTGTACTGCCGCTCAAATTCGGCAGGGGTGATAAGTGCGTCCTTTGCGTTGCTGATTGCACTGAGCACCGCACGGGGAGCAAACTTCTTATCATCGAGAGACAGCTCTTTTAAGCATGCCTTGATTACAGTCTGCTGGTCTGCCGTATCATATATGGTAAAGCTTCTGTCATAGCCTATCTTGTCGATGTCCCTGCGAAGAAACTTCACACAGGTGGAGTGGAAGGTTCCTGCGCATATATCGTTTGCCCCGTCACCAAGCTTTGCAGAAAGACGGTTTTTAAGCTCGCCTGCCGCCTTGTTGGTAAAGGTTATGGCAAGTATCTGCCAAGGCCTTGCAGGATTTTCGGCAAGGTATGCCTCAAGATGAGGGGGAAGCTCGTCAAGCTCTCCGTTTGCATACCACTGCATAACCTCAATATCCTGCTCGCCAATGCCGGCGGGGATATTCTCGCTCTCGTAAGCTGAGCCGTATTTGATAAGATTTTCAATCCTATGTATAATAACGGTTGTCTTGCCCGAGCCTGCTCCTGCAAGGACAAGAAGCGGCCCATCTGTATGAAAGACCGCTTTTTTCTGTTGAGTATTTAAATTTTTGTATTCGTTTTCAAGTATTTTGCGTCTGCACTTTATAAAATCAGCCATCGTGTTTTTCGCAGCCTTTCCATTAAATTATAGTAGCACCGCCGATAACGGTGTCTCCGTCATACATAACAACTGCCTGACCGGGTGTGATTGCCCTTTGCGGCTCGTCAAAGACTACCCTGATGCGACTTCCGTCATTTGAAACGGTGCAGATAGCAGGCTTTGCGCTGTAACGAACCTTTGTAGATACACGGATAGGCTCGGTCAGCTTGTCAAACGGGATAAAGTTTGGCTTTATTGCGTACAAGGTGTCCGAAAATTCCGTTCCCTGCTCGCCGAGTACAACCTCGTTTCTTGCCGCGTCTATCCGAATAACAAACATAGGCTTGCCGAATGCAATACCGAGTCCCTTTCTCTGTCCCACCGTGTAGTTTACAATTCCCTTGTGTTTGCCCAAGATTTTACCCTCAAGGTCAACAAAGTTGCCCTCTTCGGGCAGTGAGCCTATTCTTCGCTTGATAAATGACACATAATCATTATCGGGCACAAAGCATATCTCCTGACTGTCAGGCTTGTTTGCCGTGACAAGTCCGAGGTTTTCTGCATATGCGCGAACGGCAGCCTTGCTCTCAAAGCTCCCCAAAGGAAGAAGAAGCCTTGACATCTGCTCCTGTGTTAAGTTGTAGAGAGCATATGTCTGGTCCTTTGCGTCAGCGTGTGCACATTTTAAGAGGTAACGGCAGGTGTCTTTGTCATATTCAATTTTTGCATAATGCCCTGTGGCAATATATTTTGCACCGAGAATATCCGCCTTTTTTGCCATTGCGTCAAACTTTAAAAACTTGTTGCACGCAATGCAGGGGTTGGGTGTTCTGCCGTTTACATACTCGTCAACGAAGTAGTCGATTACAAATTTGGAAAATTCCTTGCGGAAGTCGAGGACAAAATGCTCTATGCCGAGCTTGTCCGCAACCCGTCTTGCGTCCTCTGCGGCAGAGGAGCCGCAGCATGTACTTTCAGCAATGCCGCAGCCCGTATCCTCGCCGTCCCACAGACGCATTGTAACGCCTATTACCTCAAAGCCCTGCTCTTTTAAAACAGCGGCAGCGGCGCTGCTGTCAACGCCGCCCGACATACCTATTACAACCTTTTCGCTCATTGTTTTTTACCTATTCGTCCATTCCGTGCTCGTGGCTGTGAGGACAACCGCAGCATTCGCCGCTGCATGCACGAATTTCGGATGCATCCATTCCGCGGCTTTCGTAGTAGTTTGCGATTGCCGCATGAACTGCCTCTTCTGCAAGGTTGGAGCAATGCATCTTGATGGGAGGAAGTCCGTCAAGTGCCTCTGCAACAGCCTTGTTGGTGAGAGCAAGAGCCTCTTCGACAGACTTACCCTTTACAAGCTCTGTTGCCATACTGCTGGTTGCGATTGCCGCACCGCAACCGAAGGTTTTAAACTTTACATCTTCGATAATCTGAGTATCATCGTTTATCTTCATGTAGATTTTCATTATATCGCCGCATTGCGGATTACCTACCTGACCTACCGCGTTTGCGTCCTCGATTTCTCCGACATTTCTGGGATTACTGAAGTGGTCCATTACTTTTTCACTATACATTATATATTCCTTCTTTCGACTATAATTAAAATCCGTGCAAAGCGGCCTATGACTGCTTCGCGTTCCTCATTACTTCCTCGTAAAGCGGCGACATCATACGAAGTCTGTTTACGATTTCCGCGAGGGTTTCTGCTATATACATAGCCTCCTCGATTGTATTGTCCTCGCTGAACGAGGTTCTGAGCGAGCCGTGAGCCTGCTCGTGCGGAAGTCCGATTGCAAGCAGTACATGCGACGGGTCGAGCGAGCCTGATGTGCATGCGCTTCCGCTTGATGCGGAAATGCCCTTCATATCAAGAGACAAAAGCATTCCCTCGCCCTCGATAAACTCAAATGATATATTTGCGTTACCGGGGAGTCTCTTCTCGGGGTGACCGTTAAGTCTTGAATACGGAATTGTCTCCAAAACCTTTTTTATATACGCATCGCGGAGAGCGGTGAGCTTTTTTTGCTTTTCCTCAATATTTGCGGTTGCAAGCTCTATCGCCTTGCCGAGACCTACGATGCCCGGAACATTCTCTGTTCCTGCGCGTCTCATTCTCTCTTGAGCTCCGCCCGTGATATAAGAGGTAAGCTTTACGCCTCGTCTTACATACAAAGCTCCGCTGCCCTTGGGACCATGGAATTTGTGTCCCGTCAGCGACAGCATATCTATATTCATTTCATTTACATCAACGGGAACCTGCCCGATAGCCTGAACAGCATCGGTGTGGAAGATTACGCCTGCCTCTTTGGCAATCGCTCCGATTTCGCGAATGGGCATAATAGTTCCTATCTCGTTGTTTGCAAACATTATCGTAATTAAAATTGTTGTGTCCTTTATGGCTGATTTTACCGCCTCGGGCGATATCATACCATATTCATCAACGGGGAGATATGTTACCTCGTATCCCTGCTTCTCCAAATCCTGACAGGTGTGCAGAACAGCGTGATGCTCCACGGCGGAGGTAATAATGTGATTTCCCTTGTTTTTCATGGATTTTGCGATTGAACGGATTGCCCAGTTGTCAGCCTCGCTGCCCGAACCCGTGAAGTAAATCTCCTTGGGGTCAGCACCGATAGCGGCGGCAACCTGCTCTCTCGCCTTTTCGATAGCCGTCTTTGACGCTCTGCCCTCTGCGTAAATACTTGACGGATTTCCGTAATTTTCTGTAAGATACGGCATCATCGCGTCAAGAACCTCGGGAGCGAGTGCAGTCGTTGCGGCGTTATCAACATAAATGCGTTTTGTCATTTTGTTTCCTACCTTTCCTTATACAGCAGCAATCTATGAAAAGTAGATGTTCTGTAATATATAATAAATTTAATTTTTTTACGGGTTAAAATTTTTTTGACTCTTCAACCGCCATTTTATCGCATCTCTCGTTCTCGGGGTGACCTGCGTGACCTTTAAGCCACACAAGCTCAATCTCGTGAGAGTCGATAAGGTTTAAAAGTCTTTCCCACAAATCGGGGTTTTTGGCAGGTGACCTGTCACCCTTTTTCCAGCCGTTTTTACGCCATGACCGCGCCCAACCCTTTTCAATGCCGTCAACAAAATACTTCGAGTCGCTGTAAATCGTGACATGGCATTTGCGGTTGAGTGCTTCAAGACCGCAGATAACCGCCATAAGCTCCATACGGTTGTTGGTGGTGCTCGCCTCACCGCCCGAAATCTCTTTTTCATAGCCGTTGCAGCGCAGAATTGCACCATAGCCCCCGGGACCGGGATTTCCGCTGCACGCACCGTCGGTATATAGCTGGACTTGAGTTAGCTCTGACATAAAAAATCTCCTTGCAATATAACAGTGGCTAAAATTAACCTAAATTTTATTGTAACATATATTATCGTAAAAATCCATACTTTTTACAAAAAAATATTATTTTTATGTAAAATATGTTAATTGCATAGCGGCGTTTTGCAGAGGGGCGGTAAATTGTCAGTTTCGGGCAGTATGAATTTTGGTCAAATTGCCCAAAATCAAACAATAAAATTGTGAAGTTTTCGGTTGATTTATTGGGTAAATTGCGTTAAAATAGAAGCATATTTTATTACATAGGAGGGCTGTCACTTGAAATTGTATGACACAACCAATATCAAAAACTTTTGTTTGCTCGGTCACGGCAATGCCGGTAAGACTTCGCTTGCCGAGGCAATTCTTTATACATCGGGTAATACCGACCGTTTGGGAAGAACGGCGGAGGGAAATACGGTTATGGATTTTGACCCTGAGGAGATAAAGCGTAAATTCTCTATAAGTACGGCTATGGCAGCTTGCGAGTGGAACGGAACCAAGTTCAATATGCTCGATACTCCCGGATACTTTGATTTTGTCGGTGAGGTGCAGGAGGCTGTTCGCGTGGCTGATGCCGCAGTTATCGTTCTCAGCGGTAAGTCGGGTTTGACCGTCGGTGCGGAAAAGGCTTGGAAATACTGCGAGGAGAGAAAGCTCCCGAGAATTATCTTTATCAACAAGGTTGATGACGAGCGTGTTAATTATCAGGGCGTTTTGCAGCAGCTTAAAGATAAGTACGGAAAGAGAATTGCTCCTTTCCAGTTGCCAATCCGTGAGGGTGATAAGATAACAGGATTCGTAAATATTGTAGAGCGTGAGGCAAGAAAGTTTGACGGCAGCAGAACTGTTACGGCTGAGACCCCCGAGGAGCTTAAAGACGAGCTTGCAGACCTGCGTGAGATGATTTGCGAGGCGGTAGCCGAGACCTCTGAGGAGCTTATGGATAAGTATTTTGCAGGAGAGGAGTTTACACTTCCTGAGATGTATGCGGCACTCAGAAGCGGTGTTGCAGAGGGTGACATTGTTCCCGTACTCTGCGGAAGTGCATACCACAAGCTTGGTATCTCGTCTCTTATGAATGCTATTCACGCATACTTCCCTGCTCCCGACAGCGGTGAGGATTTCGTTATGGCGACCAAGAAGGACGGTGCGGCATCAAGACTTAAGGTTGATGTAAACGACCCGATGTCTGCACTTGTGTTCAAGACGGTTGCTGACCCTTATGTAGGTAAGCTCTCATACTTTAAGGTATATTCGGGAGTGATGACACCTGATACAACCGTTTATAATATGAACAAGGACATAAATGAAAAGATAGGTAAGATTTATGTTATTCAGGGTAAAAAGCAGGTTGAGGTTGAAAAGTTAAATGCAGGTGATATCGGTGCGGTTGCAAAGCTGACAAAGACTGCAACGGGCGATACGCTGAGTGCATTAAACCATCCGCTTCAGCTTGACGGAATTGAGTTTGCAAAGCCTAATATGTCGCTTGCGGTTGTTCCCAAGGCAAAGGGTGACGAAGATAAGATTGCACAGGGCTTAATCAAGCTTATGGAAGAGGATAAGACTTTTGTTCTTGAAAATAACAAGGAAACCCGTCAGCAGATACTTAAAGGCCTTGGCGACCAGCACATAGAGATAATCGTAAGCAAGCTTAAAAACAAGTTTGGAGTAGAGATTTCGTTTGAACAACCCAAGGTTCCCTACCGCGAGGCAATCCGCAAGGCTGTTAAGGTTGAAGGAAAGCACAAAAAGCAGTCGGGCGGTCACGGTCAGTACGGTCATGTATGGATTGAGTTTGAGCCGACCGACCAAGAGGGTCTTGTATTTGAAGAAAAGGTATTCGGCGGAAGCGTGCCGAAGGGTTACTTCCCTGCGGTAGAAAAGGGACTTCTTGAGTCAATGCAGCAGGGTGTCCTCGCAGGTTATCCGATGGTAGGACTCAAGGCTACATTGGTTGACGGCTCGTACCACGATGTAGACTCGTCAGAGATGGCATTTAAGATTGCCGCAAACCTTGCATACAAGGCAGGTATGGTTCAGGCATCTCCCGTAATACTTGAACCTATCGGTCAGCTTAAGGTTACCGTCCCTGATGATTATACGGGTGATATCATAGGCGATATCAACAAGCGCAGAGGTCAGATGCTCGGCATGACACCGACAGGCGACGGCGCAACCGAAATCGTGGGAGAGGTTCCGCTGGCTGAGATGCACAGCTATTCCTCGGACCTCAGAAGTATGACTCAGGCAAGAGGCAGCTTTGAGTTTGAGTTCGAGCGTTATCAGGAAGCACCTGCAAACATAGTCGATAAGATTATTGCAGCTGCAAAAGCTGAATAATACAGAAAACCGCCGATTTCTCGGCGGTTTTTGCGTGTGTTCAGTCGCACGAATTAAAGGGTTGTTGCATTTTTTCACATAAAAAAAGGTGTATAGCCGAAACCATACACCGAAAAACGCACAGCCCGGATTTGCTGCGACACAAATTTCCATATTAACTAACAGTACATGCGTTAATAGGCGTATGCGTTTTTGCCGAAAACAAAAATACATGCACCGGTTAATTAATATAAAAAATTTATGTCGCAAGATTAGTATACCACATATTTCAAAAAATGTCTACATTTTTTTAACATGCCGCCTAACATATTTTCCTTGACAACAAATTTCCTGCTATGTTATAATATTACAGCACAGTGTGTGCTGAAAAGCTTGGAGGTGGCAAGGTGAAGGACATTCAAGATAAGTTAATTCGTGATGAAATGTCTCAAAGGATTATTGACACGGCAGAGAGACTGGTTACCTCAAACGGTGCACACACCATAAATGTGCGGTGTATTTTAAAGGAGCTTGATATTACAAACAGGGTGTTTTATAACCGCTTTCATAACATAGACGAGGTTTTGCAGATTGTCTACAAAAATACCATCTTGAAAATACGGGAAAGCTTTAACGCTCAGATTGACGATAACGAGGATTTTTTTGAGTATGTTATGCGGATGCTGTCGGAAATACTTGTTAAGTCATACGAAATCAAGATGAAGTTTAACAGCTATGTCTTTGAGCATGACTCCCTCTCGGAAAGCAATTTCGGGTGGTGGTATGACGAGATAAAAAAATTGATTGAATATGCCAAGGAAAAGGACTATATAATAGATGTCGACGCCGATGTGCTCAGTTATTCGATATGGTGCTTTTGCCGAGGCTTTAATGCTGACGCAGTAGGAAGAAACATCCCAAAGGAGGAGGCGGTCAGACGCTTTCAGTACAGCTTTGGATTTTTGCTCGACGGGATAAAAAAATAGTTTAAGGCAGAGGTTTCTCTGCTTTAAATAAAAAGAGCACACTGTGTGCTGAAAGGAAAAATATTATGAATTTATTAAAGAAAATGTATTGCAGGACATATCAGGTGGTATTTAAGGCGGCTATACCGATTTTGCCTTACAGAACACCGCTTATCCTAAACAGCGTGACAGAAATACCAAAGACTTTGATTAAAAGAAATATAGACTGTGTTATGATTGTAACCGATGCTTCGGTTCGCGGGTTGGGATTGATTGCACCGCTGGAGGCGGCACTTGCCGAAAATAATATCAAATACACGATTTATGATAAAACGGTTCCCAATCCTACCGTCAGCAATGTTGAGGAGGCAAGGGAGGAATATCTTAAAAACAACTGCACAGCACTTATAGGCTTTGGCGGCGGTTCGGCGATTGATTGTGCAAAGGCAGTAGGTGCCAGAGTTGCAAGACCCAAAATGCCTATCAGCAAAATGGAGGGTATTCTTCGTATTATCCTCAAAACACCATTTATGCTTGCAGTGCCCACAACCGCAGGTACAGGCAGCGAAACTACGGTTACAACCGTTATAACCGACGATAAAAGTGGACATAAATTCCCAATAAGTGATTTTGTACTTATTCCTGATGTGGCGGTTTTGGATGCAGAGGTTACAAGAACTCTTCCGCCCTCCGTTACGGCAACAACGGGAATGGACGCGCTCACCCATGCCATTGAGGCATATATCGGCCGCTCGACCGTAAAATCTACACGAAATGATGCTTTAGATGCGGTACGGTTCATCAGCGAAAATCTTGAAAAAGCCTACAATGACGGAGACGATATGACCGCCCGTAAAAATATGCTCTATGCGGCGTATCTTGCAGGCAGGGCATTTTCAAAATCCTATGTGGGATATTGTCACGCGGTTGCACATTCGCTCGGCGGAAAATACAAGACACCCCACGGACTTGCCAATGCGGTGCTTTTGCCGTATGTGCTCGAAAGCTACGGAGAGTCGATTTACAAAAAGGCAAAGGATATTGCGGTTGCAATGGGAATTGCGGACACCAATACCGACGCGGAAGTTGCTGCAAAACAGCTTATAGACACGATACGCACAATGAATAAGTCTATGAATATTCCAAGTAAGCTTACGGGAATAAAGGAAGATGATATATCATCGCTTGCTGTGTATGCAGACCGTGAGGCAAATCCGCTCTATCCCGTACCCGTTCTGATGAATAATTTTGAACTTGAAAAGCTGTATTATGCAGTAATGGAGGATTAGTAATGGAAAGAGAAAAAATATCAGCTATTGTTAATACTCAAAGAGCATATTTTAATTCACACGAAACCTTGCCGATAAAGAACAGGATTGCTGCACTCAAAAGCTTAAAGCAGGCAATAAAAGAGAGTGAACAGGAGATAGCAGAAGCACTGAAGAGCGACCTTGGAAAATCAGGTTTTGAGAGTTATATGTGCGAGGTCGGCTTGGTTCTGAGCGAAATCAGTTATATGCTGAGCCACATCAAGCGTTTTGCAAAGGACAGAACGGTTATGTCGCCTATTGCTCAGTTTGCGTCAAGAAGCTATGTAAAGAATATGCCCTACGGTGTTGTACTTATTATGAGTCCGTGGAATTATCCGTTTTTGCTGACGATGGGGCCTCTTGTCGATGCGATTGCGGCAGGAAACACCGCGGTTGTTAAGCCGAGTGCATATTCTGAAAATACCTCAAGAGTTATCAAGCAAATTATAGAAAAGGTATTTGCAAAAGAGTATGTAGCGGTTATTGAGGGCGGAAGAGAAGAAAACGCTTATCTGCTTGATGAAAAGTTTGACTACATATTCTTTACGGGCGGCAAAACGGTGGGAAGACTCGTCATGCAAAAGGCAAGCGAGAACCTGACCCCGATAACATTGGAGCTTGGCGGAAAAAGTCCCTGCATTGTGGATAAGACGGCGAACATACCTCTTGCGGCAAAGAGGATAGTGTTCGGTAAGTTCTTAAACCTCGGTCAGACCTGCGTTGCTCCCGACTATATTCTGTGTGACGAGAGCATAAAGGACAAACTTATATCCTGTATTAAAAAAGAGATATCTGCACAGCTTGGCGAAAAACCGCTCGAAAATCCGAATTACGGCAGATTGATAAACAAAAAACACTTTGACAAGGTTGCGGCAATGATTGATAAAGACAAGGTAGTATATGGCGGCAGGACAGACTGCGAAAATCTCAGAATAGAACCGACGGTTATGGATAATGTAACAATGTCGGACGCTGTCATGCAGGAGGAGATTTTCGGTCCGCTATTGCCGATTTTAACATTTGGCAGTATAGACTCTGCGGAAAAGACCGTCAACGGAAATCCGCATCCGCTGGCGTTTTATGTCTTTTCGTCAGACAAGAAAACAATTAAACGCCTGACCGAAAACTGTGCATTTGGCGGCGGTTGTGTGAATGATACAATCATTCATCTTGCAACAAGCCGAATGGGATTTGGCGGAGTAGGCGAGAGCGGAATGGGCTCGTATCACGGCAAGTGCGGATTTGATACATTCTCGCACAAAAAGAGTATTGTGGACAAAAAGACATTTATAGATTTGCCGATGCGATACCAACCGTATAAAAAGATAAATGAAATGCTGCTGCGTATGTTTTTGAAATAGTTTTATAATAAAATATATTACATAGAGGGGAATAAAAAATAATGGCGATAAAATTTATTGTGGATTCAGCGTCAGATATAACAACAAGTGAGGCAAAGGAACTTGGTATAATATGTGTACCGCTGACGGTTTTGTTCGGTGAGGAGGAGTTTTACGATTCGGTAAACCTTACTCATAAGCAATTTTATGAAAAATTGGTAGAGAGCAATGTTATGCCCGTTACATCTCAGGTTACACCGTCAAGATTTGCCGAGGCGTTTGAGGAGGTAACAAAAGAAGGCGATACAGCGGTGGTTATTACGATTTCTTCAAAGCTTTCGGGAACATATCAAAGTGCGGTAATTGCGGCGGAAGAATACGAGGGCAAGGTTTTTGTTGTGGACAGCAACAATGTAGCAGTTGGTGCGAGGGTTCTTATTAAGAGAGCGTTAGAGCTTCGCGACAGGGGTCTCTCAGCAGAGGAAATTGTTGAAAAGCTTAATGAGGAAAAGGATAATATTCGTTTGTTTGCACTTCTTGACACTCTTGAATATTTAAAGAAGGGCGGCAGAATTTCTGCAACAGTTGCTTTTGCAGGCGGATTGCTCTCGATAAAGCCGATAGTTGCAGTACAGGACGGTAAGGTAGAGCTTGTAGGAAAGGCTCGCGGTGCAAAGAACGGAAGTAAGCTTTTAAATCAGATGATAGCAGATGCCGGCGGCATAGATTATGATATGCCGTATGCACTCGCATACAGCGGTTTGACCGATGATGTGGCTAAAAGCTATGTATCAGAAAATACAGAGCTTTGGAAAAGTGTCGAGGTTTCGACCGTTGGCTGTGTTATAGGTACTCACGCAGGTCCCGGTGCAATAATTAGTGCATTTTTTGTAAATAATAAGTAGTAAACTTTTAGCTCATAAAAAAGAGAGGGATTTAAAATGGCAATAAAATTTATTATTGATTCAGCGTCGGATATATTGCCAAGCGAGGCAAAAGAAAATGGTATAGTGCATATTCCGCTCACGGTTATGTTTGGCGAAGAGGAGTTTTACGATTCGGTAAACCTCACCCATAAGGAGTTTTACGAAAAACTGGTCGAAAGCGATGTGATACCCGTAACATCTCAGATTTCACCGGCGAGATTTGCTGATGCCTATGAAGAGGTTGTTGCTGCAGGCGATACGGCGATAGTGATTACCCTGTCATCTAAGCTTTCGGGAACATACCAGAGTGCAGTTCTTGCCGCACAGGAATTTGAGGGTAAAGTTTTTGTTGTAGACAGCGAGAATGTATGTATTGGTGAGAGAATTCTTGTCCAAAGGGGAGTAAGGCTTCGCGATGAGGGATTATCTGCCGAGGAAATAGTAGAAAAACTTAACGAAGAAAAGAAGAATATCCGTCTGCTTGCTCTGCTTGACACGCTTGAATATTTAAAGAAGGGCGGCAGAATATCGTCAACCGTTGCTTTTGCGGGAGCTTTGCTCTCGATAAAGCCTGTAATTGCGGTAGAAGACGGCAAGGTAGAGCTTATAGGAAAAGCACGCGGTTCAAAGAATGGAAGCAACCTTCTGCGTGAGCTGATAGCAAAATGCGGAGGAATTGACTTTAATAGGCCATATGCCCTGGCATACAGCGGCTTGTCAGATGCATTGCTTAAAAAGTATATTGAAGACAGCACAGAGCTTTGGGAGGGGAAGGCGGAGGAGCTTCCTGTTTCGACAGTTGGTTGTGTTATAGGAACACACGCAGGACCAGGCGCAATAGCAGTTGCATTTTTTGAGGATAAATAGGAGACCTTACGCCCTGGTCGCTGTGCAAAAGCATGGGTGTTTCGGTACTCTTTGCTTTTTCATTGACAAGTGCCTCTTCGCCGCCTTCTAAATACTGTTTTGTCCATTTATGAATTTGGGCATTATATATCCCTGTTTCACGCTGTAAACTCATTAAACTTTCTCCTGCTAAATTACGCAGAACCAATGATAATTTTTCTTCCTTGCTATGATTTGTATTAGTTCCACCTTTTGGTCTTCCCATAAGATCATCTCCTTTTCTTTAGTATAACATAAAAAATGATGGTAGACACTTTTTTGTGTCTACCATCATTATATCGCTTCAGAATTTATCTCCGTTCCCTTCTTCTTTTATAGATAATAATACCCACTCCAACTATTACACACGCAAGTGCAAGCAGCTGTGAAACGCGGAACACTCCTATGTAGAGGGAATCCGCCCGAAGGCCCTCTATCATGGCTCTGCCAAGTCCGTACCATGCAAGGTATCCGCAAAACAGCTCGCCATCGAATTTCTTTATCTTTTTATAAGTCAAAAGAACAGCTATGCCGACAGCATTCCAAAGCGACTCATACAAAAATGTCGGATGAACCAGCTCGCCTATAACCTTGCCGTCACTCTTAACCGTCATTGCCCAAGGGAGTGATGTGGCAGTACCGAATGCTTCTCCGTTTACAAAGTTTCCCCATCTGCCGATTGCCTGACCAATCAAAAGTCCAATCGCCAGAATATCAAGAACCATGCCAAGTTTCAGCTTTTTTCCGCGGCAGTACAGCCATACAGATACCGCTGCACCGATAACACCGCCGTAGATAGCAAGTCCGCCTCTTCTGATATCGAATATGCTCCACAAATCATCACGGTAAGTGTCCCAACTGAATATAACATAGTAAAGTCTTGCACAAATAATTGCAACAGGCAGAGCGATGAGCAGCATATTAAACAAATCATCGCTGTCAAGTCCGCCCCTACGGCTTTCAAAAATTCCATAGACTATCGCAAGAATAAGTCCCGTTGCAATCAGCAGACCATACCAGTAAATATCAAAGTCTCCGATTGTAATTGCGGCACGGTTCATATTAAAATATAACCCGAGCTTCGGGAATGTGACAGTAGTTATCATAGACTATTCCCCCTGAGCGTCAATCGGTTTTACCACAGACAGAACGCAGTTTGAGGTATCAAAATGCTCACAGAGCCGTGCGTGTATATCATCTGCGGTGACGCTCTCTACCGCCGCCTTGTATTCAAGCGGATTTTGTCCGTTTATCACCTGACGGATAAAGGCGTTGCCCATATTTTCAACGCTGTTAAACAGCTTGATATTCTGAGAAATAAGCACCTTTTTTGCTCTTTCAATAAGCTCGGTGTCTATTCCCGTGCTTTGGAACTTTTTAATTCTGTCTTTTATAATTTCGTATACCTTTTGAGGCTCTGCCGACTCGCCGCCAATCAGCGTAAAGCCGTATTCACGCTCAATGTCCGCCTCGGTGCCGAAGCTTGAGTCAATCAAACCCTGCTCGTACATTTCAAGGTACAAATCACCGCTTCTGCCAAAGATAGCCTCTAAAATAATCTCGGTTGCAATCTCTTTTTTAAGAAGAGCATCGCCGCTCATTCCGGGTTGGTTATCCTTAAAACCAATTCTGAACATCGGCTGTGAAACAGCGAGTGATTGTTCAATATATTCCTGCACTCTTTCGCAAGGCTCTGAAACCTCAAGACGCTCAATTCTGCCGAGGTTACGCTCGGGAGAGATGTGCTTGTCAACAACTTCAAGTGCCTTTTGAGTATCAATATCGCCAACCAGCACAAGTGCCATATTTGCAGGATTGTAAAATGTGTTGTAGCATTTGTAAAGAACCTCAGGAGTGATTTCTGCAATACTCTCAACCGTTCCTGCTATATCAATTTTGACAGGGTTCTTGTGGAACATTGCAATCAGTGCGTTGAAGAACACCCTCCATTCAGGCTCGTCATCATACATCTTGATTTCCTGACCGATGATGCCCTGCTCCTTTGCGACATTTTCGTCGGTAAAGTAGGGGTGGTTCACAAAATCAAGAAGGATATCTAAGTTTTCGTAAAACTTATCGGTGCATGAAAACAGATATGCTGTAAGGTCAAAGGAGGTAAAGGCGTTGCTTGACGCACCCGTTGTTGCAAAGCGGTCGAATGCGTTTGAGCCGTCTTCCTCTTCAAACATTTTGTGTTCAAGGTAATGTGCTATTCCGTCAGGAACGGTAGTCATATTATCCTCGCCCGGAACCTTAAAGGTTCGGTTTAAGGAGCCGTATTCGGTTCCGTATATAGCGTAGTATTTGCTAAAGCCTTTCTTTGGGAAAACATAAACCCTAAGTCCGCTTTTGTGCAGTGCAAACTGCATATCCTCGCAAAGTGCGGGGTTTGTGAATTTTTGAATATCCATTACACTGCCTCCTCACAAATTTTGCCCTTTAAGAAGTAAACTGTATCGAGTTTTACCTTCTTCATAACATCGCAGATTTGCGGCTTTGTAACCGAGCAAACACAGCGGAGCAGGTCATCGGTTGATTGCTCGGTTCCCATTATAACCTGACTTAAATAGTAGTCCTCCATACCGCGGAGACTGTCGTTCATCGAATTAAAAGCGTTGCTGAGGTACTTCTTTGCCGCTTCAATTTCTAAGTCTTCAATCTCGCCGTTTTGCATTTTGGAAAGCTGAAGCATAATCTCGTCATATGCCGCCTTGTAGTTTTCGGTCTGAATACCCGAGCTTATCATCATAACGCTTTTAAGCTTGGAGGTTCGTGCCACTGCATAGTAGGCAAGACTAAGCTTTTCGCGCACATTGTTAAACAACTTTGAAAACGGACTTCCGCCAAAGATACAGCTTGCAAGCATAAGAGCGTTGTATTCCTCAGACGAGGGGTCAACACCGCAGCGAAGTCCCATACACAGCTTGCTTTGCACAACATCGGCTTCCTCACAAACCTCGCGCACATCACCGCACATCGACTCCGCAATCGCAGTCGGGACATAATCTGCCAAGCGCTCGCAAAAGGCAGATGCAAGTATCTCGGTAACATCTTTTTCGATTTCGGGAGTGATGCTGCCTGAGAGGAATATATCAACCTTTGCATCGTTTATGACATCAAGATAGAACTTGTAAAGGCTCTGAGGAGTAATATCGTTTAAATCCTCTACATAGCCTGCCTCAAACATTCCGTAGCCTTTGCCTTCAAACATTGCCTCACGGCACTTGAATTCGGCATATTCCTTTTTATCGTTCACAAGTCCTAAAATAGCATTTTTAAGGTTTGTTTTCTCGCCGTCGGTATAGCTTCTCAAAAATCCGTTATCCTCGGTGAGCGGCGAGAGTATAAACTCACGCAAGAGCTGTGCAATCTGAGATGAAAGGCTCTCGCCCGTATATTTGTCAGAGATATATTCTGCAGTGAAGTATAAAACCTCACCGTCACCCTTCATGCGAATTCCTGCACTGAGCGATGCATCGTACATATCGTCAAGCTTTCTTGACAGGTCACGCAAAGTCGGATATGCTACGCAGCCGCGTTTTAATACCGACGGCAAAAGTGCTGCAGATGTAACCGTTTCACGCTTTAAGGGTATATTGAAAAATACACTCATTAGATTTGTCTTAAATTTTGGGGCGTTTATTGTATGAAGATGAACACCCCTGAAAAGTTCTTTGTTTTCCAATTATAAAGCCACTCCTTAAACTTATGGCTGAGGTTTTCTTTCAGCCTGTTTTTTATCAATTATATCGACAAAGATATTCTTAAACAATGCAACAAGCGGAACACCGACAAAGATACCGATTATTCCGAAGAGTCCTCCGCCGAGAACCACGCCGAGTATAACAAGCAGAGGCTTTATCGAAAGTGAGCTTGCAACAAGTCTCGGCTGAATTATGTTTGTATCTACCTGCTGCAAAACAACAAGGACTACAACAAGAACGAGAGCACTTATAAATCCATCGGTTACAAGAATAATCAGTGCTGATATAAGTATTGCCAAGAATGCACCAAAATATGGGATAAGGTTAAATGAACCTACCATAAGGGCAATAAGTGCCGCATATTCTGTATTCATTATCGAAAGAACGATAAGACACAAAACAAATACGATACAAGCATCAAGAAGCTGACAACTTATATATCTGTTTATAAAGTTTGCGACTGTTTTGCAGTAGTATGCAGTATTTCGTCTAATCTTTTCGGGAACAAAGGTTCTCGAAAAGCGGGAAAATGCACGCTTGATACTTTTGCGTTCAAGCAGAATATAGACGGATATGATAATTCCAAGGAATATATCAACGACAGATGCACCAAAGTTCATAACACTCTTTGCGTACTTGTTTATATTCTGGAAGTTAAACGCATTCATAATGCTGTTTAGGGAGAACAAATCACTCTCCAAAAGCTTCTCGACAGACACATCTTCGATATTGTAAATTCCGAATGAGTTAATCCATTCAGCAAGTGCATTCAGCATTGACGGAAGCTGGTCAACAAACCGTGATATACTTTCCACAAGCTGAGGAATAATGGCTTTCATAATAAGCACGATTGCCGCAATCACAATAGCATATATGCTCAGCACCGCAAAGCCCCGTCTGTATTTACGGAGAAAATGTATCTTTGTTTTGCGGAACATAATTTCGATATGGCGGCATGGTCGCTTTAAAACAAAAGCAATTCCTGCACCGATAAAGAATGGGGTCAAAAGCTCAAGTATTTTTGCAAAAAAGTCAATCACAACCCCAAAGTTGTCAAATGTCTTGTAGACAATTATCAATGCAACGGACACCAAAAACAGTCCTAAGTATTTTTTAAGTTCCTGAAATTTCAAAAGAATTCACTCCTTATGAATTATTCTGTTCGTTCGTCACCCCAGAAGAATATCGCAACGGTACCCGAGCCTGTGTGGCTGCCGATTGTTGTACCAATGTTGTTAATGATAACATCACCGTCAACCGATGTGAATTTCTCGTTGATTAAATCCCTGACTGCTTCTGCATCATCATAGCAGTTGGAGTTACACATATAGCACTTGCCTGAATAATCAAGACCGCCGTCTGCGTGCTCCTCCATCTTTTTTACGATTTCTGCAATAACCTTACGCTTGGTGCGAACCTTCTGTCTTGCAATAAGCTTACCCTCGCTGTTGACATTAAGCAGAGGGCAGATGCCGAGAATTGTTCCTACAACACCCGATGTTTTGGAAACACGGCCGCCCTTTATAAAGAAGGTCAAATCACTCGAGAAGAACCAATGATGCAGACGAAGCTTATTTTTCTCTGCCCAATCCACGATTTCCTCTGCCGACATACCGTTATCGCGTAAATCCGCAAGCTTATCCATAAAGAGACCAAAGCCTGAGGATGCGGCAAGCGAGTCTATAACATAGATTTTGCGGTCGGGGTATTCCTTCTCAAGCTCCGCTTTAGCAAGGAGTGCCGAGTTATATGAGCCGGAAATTCCGCTTGACAATGAAAGATGGACAATGTCCTTGCCGTCCTTTAAAAACGGGGTGAAATATTCGATATATTCATCGGCATTGACCTGCCATGTTCTCGGCTCTGCACCATTTGCAAGAGCCTTGTAGAAATCCTCGTATGACATCGTTTTCCCTAAATCGTCAAGGTATTCCTTGTCATCGAGTGCATAGTGAAAACAGATATAGTTTATGTCTCTTGCCTTAAAGTGGTCAGCTGACAGGTCAGCTGTTGAGCAGCAGCTTAAAATAAAATTTTGCATAAGTAAAAACCCTTTCTGTCCGCATATGTGTATAGCGCCTTATTGCGAACCTATAAGACTTATTTGAATTATTTTACATAAATTATTTTACCGATACCCCCGCAAAGGAGAAAGGTGAGTATTTCGACAACCACGATTGAAGAACCGACGGGTGTTGAAAATACAATAGAGGATAGTATTCCCACAAGTGCACAGATAACTGCAAGAATTGCGGAAACTATCACCACAACGCGGAAGCTTTTGCATATCCGCATTGCCGATATTGCAGGAAAAACTATAAGTGCCGATGTTAAAAGCGAGCCTGCAAGGTTCATTGCAAGAACAATAATTACTGCACATATAATCGAAATCATTGAGTTGTAAAAGCCAACTTTAATTCCGCTGGCTGCGGCAAAGTTTTCGTCAAAGGTGACAGTAAAGATTTTATCATAGAACAGGATAAAGAGTGCAATCACAATTATTGACATTATACCGCACAGCCATACATCCGTCCGGGTCAATGTCAGTATTGAGGTCGAACCGAAAAGTGTTCCGCATACATCTCCGCTGATGTTGGAAGAGGACGGGAATATATTCAGCATCAGATAACCGATAGCAAGTGCTCCGACCGAGAGCATTGCAAGTGCGGAGTCGCCTTTTATTTTAGATGAAGCACCCGTGCACAAAAGGATTACTGCACACAGCACAGTTATCGGCATAACAATAATCATATCGTTGTTGATTTTCAGTACGGTTGCGATAGCCAGAGCACCAAAGGCTACATGTGATAATCCGTCACCGATGAAGGAGTATCTTTTCAGCACCAAGGTTACCCCAAGAAGTGAGGAACAAAGTGAGATTAAAATACCTGCAATAAGAGCATATCTTACAAACGGATATTCAAGATATGCTGCGATTGTGTTAAGTAAAGTATGCATATTACATATCCTCCCATATATCCCCTGCCGGATATTCGTCTGATTTGCAGAACAGACAGCGTGATTGCCCTATATGAAGTATATGTGTTGCATATCGGAGTGCCGTTGAGATATCATGGGATACCATGATAATAGTCATATTCTCTTCCTTGTTAAGTGTCGAAAGAATAGAATAAAGCTCCGATGTGACCTTAGGGTCAAGTCCGCTCACCGGCTCGTCAAGCAGTAATACTCCGTTTGCACCGCACAGCGCACGGGCAAGAAATACCCTTTGCTGCTGTCCGCCCGAAAGTTCACGGAAGCTGTGCTTTGCAAGGTGAGAAATACCCAGCCTTTCCATATTAAAGTGGGCAAGATTTTTTGCATCTTTTCCGTAAAAAAGACCTTTTTTGGTTGCGGAACAACCCGACAGCACAACCTCCCAAACCGAGGCAGGAAAATCCTTTTGGATTTCTGTCTGTTGGGGAAGATATCCCGTGCGTGACGGAATAAAGCCGTCGCCGGTCTCAAGTATTCCCGATATGGGACGGATAAGCTGGAGCAGAGCCTTAACAAGTGTACTCTTGCCCGAACCGTTTTCACCAACTATACAGAGGTAGTCTCCGCGGTTTACTGTGAAGTTTAGATTTGGGGTTACGATGTTTCCGTCATAACCTAAGGATAAATCCCTGCAATAAATCTGAGCCATATGCTCCCTCCGTTAAAGTCAATTTAAAACCTTTTTAAGTGTATCAAGATTACCCTCCATAGCAGAAAGGTAAGTAAGTCCCGAGTCAATATCCTCACGCGTTACGGTTTGAAGTGAGTTCATAGAGTATGTCGAAAGTTTTTTTGCCTTTGAGGCTTCCTTTACGGTGTCTGCGATAGAAACATCGCTGTGTTCTATTGTGACAGCGGTGTATGTGCCAAGCTCGTCAAGCTTGTCTGCGAGCTGCAAAATGGTGTTAAAACCGGCGTCTGTCTCGGCAGAGCAACCGGGGAAAGCCGCATGACATGTGAGTGAATAATCGTTTGCAAGATACCTGAACGGAAATCTGTCAACAAAGATAAGCTCACGCATTCTGGCATTCTCTGTTGTGATTGTGTATTGTTCGTCAAGCGTATCAAGCTTTTGTATATACGCGTTGGTATTTTCGGTATACAAATCAGCATTATCGGGGTCGAGCGATTTGAGGTGTTCTGATATAATCTGGCACAGAGCCTTTGCATTTTTGAGAGAAAGCCAGATATGTTCATCATATTCACTATGGTGTTCGTGCTCATGGTTATGCTCTGCACCCTCTGTATGTGCCTCGGGCAGAACCGAGCTGCCGAGAGCCTGCATCATATTAAGAGTAACCTGACTTTCGTTTGTGCTGCCTGATAAAATATCTTCAAAAGCCGCGTCCCCTCTTCCACCGTTATAAATGAACATATCGCACGATGATATGTTGATTATATCATCAGCAGACGGCTGAAAGCTGTGTATGTCGGTTCCGTCATCTATCAGCAAAGAGACGGTAACACCACCTGCACCCTCTGTCAGACAGCGAACCCAATCGTATTGCGGAAAGGTGCTGCACAGAATATTGATTTTATCGGCATCGGTTGTCGGCGTGGTTGGTGTGCATCCGCAGAGCAGAATAATTATAGCCGATATTGTAACGGATATAAATCTTTTCAGCATAGTTAAGTCTCCTTATATTGGGTCATGTAAATAAATATCCCCAAGCTAAAATTATCCCATAATATCAGGCATTTGTCAAGAGAAATCTATACATAACCCCACTGTCTGCCGCAGGCAG